>NZ_LXKR01000045.1:0-28569 GCF_001692375.1 Serratia sp. 14-2641
GGTAATGCCAGGCGATAACGTGAACATGGTTGTTACCCTGATCCACCCAATCGCGATGGACCAAGGCTTGCGTTTCGCAATCCGTGAAGGCGGCCGTACCGTTGGCGCTGGTGTTGTTGCCAAAGTTATCGCTTAATCGCGGATAATATTTGACGCGACATGCGATAAAAGGGCATCATTTGATGCCCTTTTTCTACGCTGTGAACTAGAACCTATCTCATCAGCGATTTTGCAGTCATAATCATTGGTGAGATGGGCTCTTAAACGGTATTGACTGAAATACGTCATGGCGTAAAACACCGAGATGCTGCCAAGCGGCATCTGTTCGGTTTGGTTTGCCTCGCATTGCGAGGCAAAGTTGTTTGTTCGAATCATTAGTGACAGGTTGGTTTATGAGTGCGAATACCGAGGCTCAAGGGAGCGGGCGCGGCCTTGAAGCGGCCAAGTGGTCAATCGTCGCCGTTCTGTTGGTTGTGGCTATCGTCGGTAACTATTACTACCGTGATTTCAGCCTGCCGCTGCGTGCGTTGGCCGTTGTCGTGGTTATTGCCGTTGCAGGTGCAGTGGCATTGATGACCACTAAAGGCAAAGCCACCGTTGCGTTTGCGCGCGAAGCGCGTACTGAAGTACGTAAAGTGATCTGGCCAACTCGTCAGGAAACGTTACACACCACGTTGATCGTTGCCGCGGTAACCGCCGTGATGTCACTGATTCTGTGGGGCCTGGATGGTATATTGGTCCGTCTGGTATCGTTTATTACTGGCCTGAGGTTCTAAAATGTCTGAAGCCCCAAAAAAACGCTGGTACGTCGTTCAGGCGTTTTCCGGTTTTGAAGGTCGCGTAGCACAATCGCTGCGTGAACATATCAAACTGCACGATATGGAAGAGCTGTTCGGCGAAGTCATGGTTCCCACCGAAGAAGTGGTGGAGATCCGTGGTGGTCTACGTCGTAAGAGTGAGCGTAAATTCTTCCCTGGCTATGTACTGGTTCAGATGGTGATGAATGACGCCAGCTGGCACCTGGTGCGCAGTGTTCCTCGTGTTATGGGCTTCATCGGTGGAACTTCCGATCGTCCTGCACCGATCAGCGATAAAGAAGTGGACGCTATTATGAACCGCCTGCAGCAGGCTGGTGATAAGCCACGTCCGAAAACGATGTTCGAGCCGGGTGAACTGGTGCGCGTCAACGATGGTCCATTTGCTGACTTTAACGGTGTCGTTGAAGAAGTGGACTACGAGAAGAGCCGCCTGAAAGTGTCTGTCTCCATCTTTGGCCGTGCAACGCCGGTGGAACTGGACTTTAGCCAGGTAGAAAAAGGCTGATCAAATAATCAGCAAGGCGAGCGAATTTGTGGCTTGTCAGAGGCGCGAAATTGAACTACAATTTCGCGCCTTTTGTTTTTAGATGTCTTGCTCTTGCAGCGAGACGAAACACGGGGAGCCTCTCAGGAGGCGATATTACCCAAACGAGGAAATTTCAATGGCCAAGAAAGTACAAGCCTACGTTAAGCTGCAAGTTGCAGCCGGTATGGCTAACCCAAGTCCACCAGTTGGTCCAGCTCTGGGTCAGCAAGGTGTTAACATCATGGAATTCTGTAAGGCATTTAACGCTAAGACTGACAGCGTTGAGAAAGGCCTGCCGATCCCGGTTGTTATTACAGTTTATTCTGATCGCTCCTTCACTTTCGTAACCAAGACCCCGCCGGCAGCAGTTCTGCTGAAGAAAGCGGCTGGTGTTAAATCTGGTTCCGGCAAGCCAAACAAAGATAAAGTTGGCAAAGTGACTAGTGCACAGGTTCGTGAAATCGCAGAAACCAAAGCTGCGGACATGACTGGTTCTGACGTTGAAGCGATGATTCGCTCCATCGAAGGTACTGCTCGTTCCATGGGCCTGGTAGTGGAGGATTAAGAAATGGCTAAGCTGACCAAGCGCATGCGCGTGATCCGTGACAAAGTTGATGCTACTAAACAGTATGACATCCTCGAAGCTGTTGCTCTGCTGAAAGAGCTGGCCACCGCTAAATTCGTAGAAAGCGTTGACGTTGCCGTTAACCTCGGCATCGACGCTCGTAAATCAGACCAAAACGTTCGTGGTGCTACCGTTCTGCCACACGGCACCGGTCGCAGCGTTCGCGTTGCCGTATTTGCCCAGGGCCCTAACGCTGAAGCTGCTAAAGCTGCAGGCGCAGAGCTGGTAGGTATGGAAGATCTGGCTGACCTGATCAAGAAAGGCGAGATGAACTTCGACGTGGTTATTGCTTCCCCGGATGCAATGCGCGTTGTAGGTCAACTGGGCCAGGTTCTGGGTCCACGTGGTCTGATGCCTAACCCGAAAGTGGGTACCGTTACTCCTAACGTTGCTGAAGCTGTTAAGAACGCTAAAGCAGGTCAGGTTCGTTATCGTAACGACAAAAACGGTATCATCCATACCACTATCGGTAAGGTTGATTTCGACACAGACAAGCTGAAGGAAAACCTGGAGTCTCTGCTGGTTGCGCTGAAAAAAGCCAAACCATCTCAGGCAAAAGGCGTGTACATCAAGAAAGTTAGCCTCTCCACCACCATGGGTGCTGGCGTTGCTATCGATCAAAGCGGCTTGACTGCTGTAGCGAACTAATCGCACTGCGATTATCGCTTTGACTTGGGGGTGGGATTCATCTAGAATCTTATCCCCCAAGGTTCCGCTATAGGTGGAACAACAGATTTTTCGGTTGGAGCCTGGCCTATCCAGGCCTCCGTCCAAGACCGCAGGTGTGCCGCAAGGCACTTAATCCTTCCTGCGTAGACGGTGACAGAGCCTAAAGAAATTTTTTCTTTTTTAAAAAGAATGGTCTTTGCTGGATTCTGCTCACCGTGTTAAGCCGCTCAACGGCGCGTGTTCGCACACGCTGTTGAGTGAAGTGAGTTCCGGGGATTTTCCCCGGCTAAATCCAGGAGCAAAAAGCTAATGGCATTAAATCTTCAAGACAAACAAGCGATTGTTGCTGAAGTCAACGAAGTAGCCAAAGGCGCGCTGTCTGCGGTAGTTGCGGATTCTCGTGGCGTTACCGTTGATAAAATGACTGAACTGCGTAAAGCAGGTCGTGAAGCTGGCGTTTACATGCGTGTTGTTCGTAACACCTTGATGCGTCGCGTAGTTGAAGGCACTCCGTTCGAATGCCTGAAAGACACGTTTGTCGGTCCTACCTTGATTGCATTCTCTACTGAACACCCGGGCGCTGCTGCTCGTCTGTTCAAAGAGTTCGCGAAAGCGAATGCAAAATTTGAGGTTAAAGCTGCGGCCTTTGAAGGTGAGCTGATCCCTGCGGCACAAATCGACCGCTTGGCAACGCTGCCTACTTACGATGAAGCAATCGCACGCCTGATGGCAACCATGAAAGAAGCCGCTGCCGGCAAATTGGTTCGCACTCTGGCTGCAGTACGCGATCAGAAAGAAGCGGCATAAGCCTCTCTCTTTCTTAGCCTTTGCTTACGTATTTAAACTATTTCTGAATTTTAGGAACTTTTGTTATGTCTATCACTAAAGACCAAATTATCGAAGGCGTTGCAGCCCTGTCTGTAATGGAAATCGTTGAACTGATCGCCGCTATGGAAGAGAAGTTCGGTGTTTCTGCTGCTGCTGTAGCTGCAGGTCCTGCTGCTGCTGTTGAAGCTGCTGAAGAAAAAACTGAATTCGACGTTGTACTGAAAGGTATCGGCGCGAACAAAGTTGCAGTAATCAAAGCAGTACGTGGCGCAACTGGCCTGGGTCTGAAAGAAGCTAAAGACCTGGTTGAGTCTGCACCAGCAGCACTGAAAGAAGGCATCAGCAAAGACGACGCTGAAGCACTGAAAAAAGCTCTGGAAGAAGCTGGCGCTGAAGTTGAAGTTAAATAAGCCACTGCTTTTGGAGTGCAGTCTGTTTTAACTAACAGACTGATGGCTGGTGACTTTTTGGTCACCAGCCTTTTTGCGCTGTAGGGCGTCAGTAGAGTTTCACACTGTTTGACTACTGGCTAACCCCAATATTTCTTTCTATCGACGACTTAATATACTGCCCTCTGCGCCGCAGCCGAATCTGCCGCCACGGCAATGAAATGATTTAAGCGTGATAGAAACGAGTATTGCGGAAAGTGTTCTCGCTTTCCGGTCAACAAAACGGTGTTGCATGAACCGTCCCCTATCCGGACGGACAATAGGTTCGACTTTCCAGCGAGCTGAGGAACCCTATGGTTTACTCCTATACCGAGAAGAAACGTATTCGTAAGGATTTTGGTAAGCGTCCACAAGTTTTGGACATACCTTATCTCCTTTCTATCCAGCTTGACTCGTTCCAGAAATTTATCGAGCAAGATCCAGAAGGGCAATACGGCTTAGAAGCCGCATTCCGTTCTGTTTTCCCGATCCAGAGCTACAGTGGCAATTCGGAGCTGCAATACGTTAGCTACCGTCTTGGTGAGCCGGTGTTTGACGTTAAAGAGTGCCAGATCCGTGGTGTGACGTACTCTGCACCGCTGCGCGTAAAACTGCGCCTGGTCATCTACGAACGTGAAGCACCAGAAGGTACGGTCAAAGACATCAAGGAACAAGAAGTCTATATGGGCGAAATTCCGCTCATGACCGAAAACGGTACCTTTGTAATTAACGGTACTGAGAGGGTTATCGTATCCCAGCTGCATCGTAGTCCTGGTGTGTTCTTCGACAGCGATAAGGGCAAAACCCACTCCTCGGGCAAAGTGCTGTATAACGCACGTATCATCCCTTACCGTGGCTCATGGCTGGATTTCGAGTTTGACCCGAAAGACAACCTGTTCGTGCGTATCGACCGTCGCCGCAAACTGCCTGCGACCATTATTCTGCGCGCGCTGAGCTACACCACTGAGCAGATCCTTGACCTGTTCTTTGAGAAAATTGTTTTCGAGATCCGTGATAACAAGCTGCAGATGGAGCTGGTTCCAGAGCGTCTGCGTGGTGAAACTGCGTCCTTCGATATCGAAGCCAACGGTAAGATCTACGTTGAGAAAGCACGCCGTATCACCGCTCGTCATATCCGTCAGCTCGAAAAAGACGAAATTCGCAGTATTGAAGTACCGGTTGAGTACATCGCGGGCAAAGTGGTCGCGAAGGACTATATCGATACCAATACCGGCGAGCTGATCTGTGCAGCCAACATGGAGCTGTCACTGGATCTGTTGGCCAAGCTGAGCCAGTCAGGCCACAAGCGTATCGAAACGCTGTTCACCAACGATCTGGACCACGGTGCGTACATTTCTGAAACCGTACGTGTCGACCCAACCAGCGATCGTCTGAGCGCTCTGGTAGAAATCTACCGCATGATGCGCCCTGGTGAGCCACCAACGCGTGAAGCGGCGGAAAGCCTGTTCGAGAACCTGTTCTTCTCTGAAGACCGCTACGATCTGTCTGCGGTTGGCCGGATGAAGTTCAACCGTTCTCTGCTGCGTGACGAGATCGAAGGTTCGGGCATCCTGAGCAAAGACGACATCATCGAAGTGATGAAGAAGCTCATCGATATCCGTAACGGTAAAGGCGAAGTGGACGATATCGACCACTTGGGCAACCGTCGTATCCGTTCCGTTGGCGAAATGGCCGAGAACCAATTCCGTGTCGGTCTGGTGCGTGTTGAGCGTGCGGTGAAAGAACGTCTGTCCCTGGGCGATCTGGATACCCTGATGCCTCAGGACATGATCAACGCCAAGCCAATTTCGGCGGCGGTGAAAGAGTTCTTCGGTTCAAGCCAGCTGTCCCAGTTTATGGACCAGAACAACCCGTTGTCTGAGATCACGCACAAACGTCGTATCTCTGCATTGGGCCCAGGCGGTCTGACCCGTGAACGTGCCGGCTTTGAAGTTCGAGACGTACACCCGACTCACTACGGTCGCGTGTGTCCAATCGAAACGCCGGAAGGTCCAAACATCGGTCTGATCAACTCCTTGTCCGTGTACGCACAGACCAACGAGTATGGCTTCCTGGAAACCCCGTACCGCCGCGTGCGTGACGGCGTGGTGACCGATGAAATCAACTATCTGTCTGCTATTGAAGAAGGCAACTTCGTTATCGCTCAGGCGAACTCCAACCTGGACGAAGAAGGCCGCTTCGAAGAAGACCTGGTTACCTGTCGTAGCAAAGGCGAATCAAGCCTGTTTAGCCGCGACCAGGTTGACTATATGGACGTATCAACCCAGCAGGTTGTTTCTGTTGGTGCTTCACTGATCCCATTCCTGGAACACGATGACGCCAACCGTGCATTGATGGGTGCGAACATGCAACGTCAAGCAGTGCCAACCCTGCGTGCTGACAAGCCGCTGGTAGGTACCGGTATGGAACGTGCCGTAGCGGTTGACTCCGGTGTTACTGCCGTAGCCAAACGTGGTGGTGTGATCCAGTACGTGGATGCTTCCCGTATCGTTATCAAAGTTAACGAAGACGAGATGTACCCAGGCGAAGCTGGTATCGATATTTATAACCTGACCAAGTACACCCGTTCTAACCAGAACACCTGTATCAACCAGATGCCTTGTGTGAATCTGGGTGAGCCAATCGAGCGCGGCGACGTGCTGGCAGATGGCCCGTCTACAGACCTGGGTGAATTGGCATTGGGTCAGAACATGCGCGTCGCGTTCATGCCTTGGAACGGCTACAACTTCGAAGACTCCATCTTGGTCTCCGAGCGTGTAGTACAGGAAGATCGCTTCACCACCATCCATATTCAGGAACTGGCTTGCGTGTCTCGCGACACCAAACTGGGGCCGGAAGAGATCACCGCCGACATCCCTAACGTGGGTGAAGCAGCGCTCTCCAAACTGGATGAATCCGGTATCGTGTATATCGGTGCAGAAGTGACCGGTGGCGACATTCTGGTTGGTAAGGTAACGCCGAAAGGTGAAACCCAGCTGACGCCAGAAGAGAAGCTGCTGCGTGCGATCTTCGGTGAGAAAGCGTCTGACGTTAAAGACTCTTCTCTGCGTGTACCAAACGGCGTTTCCGGTACGGTTATCGACGTGCAGGTCTTTACCCGCGATGGCGTGGACAAAGACAAGCGTGCGTTGGAAATCGAAGAGATGCAGCTGAAGCAGGCGAAGAAAGACCTGACTGAAGAACTGCAGATCCTGGAAGCTGGCCTGTTCGCTCGTATCCATGCGGTACTGGTTTCTGGTGGTATCGAAGCCGAGAAGCTGAGCAAACTGCCACGCGATCGCTGGTTGGAACTGGGCCTGACCGACGAAGACAAGCAAAACCAGCTGGAACAGCTGGCAGAGCAGTACGACGAACTGAAATCCGACTTCGAGAAGAAGCTGGATGCCAAGCGTCGTAAGATCACCCAAGGCGACGATCTGGCACCAGGCGTGCTGAAAATCGTCAAGGTGTATCTGGCCGTTAAGCGTCAGATCCAACCGGGTGACAAGATGGCAGGCCGCCACGGTAACAAGGGTGTTATCTCCAAGATCAACCCGATCGAAGATATGCCTTACGATGAAAACGGTACGCCGGTTGACATCGTTCTGAACCCGTTGGGCGTTCCATCGCGTATGAACATCGGTCAGATCCTGGAAACTCACCTGGGTATGGCAGCGAAAGGCATTGGTGAGAAGATCAACCAAATGCTCAAGCAGCACCAGGAAGTGGCCAAGCTGCGTGAATTCATCCAGAAGGCTTATGATCTGGGTGACGGCGTTTGCCAGAAAGTTGACCTGAACACCTTCACCGACGACGAAGTCTTGCGTCTGGCAGAGAACCTGAAAAAAGGTATGCCGATCGCAACCCCAGTCTTCGATGGTGCGAAAGAGTCAGAAATCAAGCAACTGCTGGAAATGGGCGGTATCCCGACTTCAGGTCAGATTACGCTGTTTGATGGCCGTACCGGCGAGCAGTTCGAGCGCCAGGTAACTGTCGGCTATATGTACATGCTGAAACTGAACCACTTGGTTGACGATAAGATGCACGCGCGTTCTACCGGTTCTTACAGCTTGGTTACTCAGCAGCCGCTGGGTGGTAAGGCGCAATTCGGTGGTCAGCGCTTCGGTGAGATGGAAGTGTGGGCGCTGGAAGCATACGGCGCAGCTTACACCTTGCAGGAAATGCTTACCGTTAAGTCGGATGACGTCAACGGCCGTACCAAGATGTACAAAAACATCGTGGATGGCGATCACCGTATGGAACCAGGCATGCCGGAGTCCTTCAACGTACTGTTGAAAGAAATCCGCTCGCTGGGTATCAACATCGAACTGGAAGGCGACTAATCGCTATTCCAGCTCTGGCTCCCGACCTTAGGGAGCCAGAGGGTGGTTGTTCAGGTCACACGGGCGCGCGATTTGTCAGCGTGCGCCCAACAGGTTTAACTCCGACAGGAGCCAATCCGTGAAAGACTTATTAAAGTTTCTGAAAGCGCAAACTAAGACCGAAGAGTTTGATGCGATCAAGATTGCTCTGGCATCGCCAGACATGATCCGTTCATGGTCGTTCGGTGAAGTTAAAAAGCCGGAAACCATTAACTACCGTACGTTCAAACCTGAGCGTGACGGCCTTTTCTGCGCCCGTATCTTTGGGCCGGTAAAAGATTACGAGTGCCTGTGCGGTAAGTACAAGCGCTTGAAACACCGCGGCGTGATCTGTGAGAAGTGCGGCGTTGAAGTGACCCAGACCAAAGTACGCCGTGAGCGTATGGGCCACATCGAACTGGCTTCTCCGACTGCGCACATCTGGTTCCTGAAATCGCTGCCTTCGCGCATCGGTTTGCTGCTGGATATGCCGCTGCGTGACATCGAACGTGTACTGTACTTCGAATCCTACGTGGTAGTCGAAGGCGGTATGACCAACCTCGAGCGTCGTCAGATCCTGACTGAAGAGCAGTATCTGGATGCGCTGGAAGAGTTTGGTGACGAATTCGACGCCAAGATGGGTGCGGAAGCTATTCAGGCCCTGTTGAAAAACATGGATCTGGAAGCCGAGTGTGAGCAGCTGCGTGAAGAGCTGAACGAAACCAACTCCGAAACCAAGCGTAAGAAGCTGACCAAGCGTATCAAGCTGCTGGAAGCGTTCGTGCAATCTGGTAACAAGCCAGAGTGGATGATCCTGACCGTGCTGCCGGTACTGCCGCCAGATCTGCGTCCATTGGTTCCACTGGATGGTGGCCGTTTCGCGACTTCAGATCTGAACGATCTGTACCGCCGCGTGATCAACCGTAACAACCGTCTGAAACGCCTGCTGGATCTGGCTGCGCCGGACATCATCGTGCGCAACGAAAAGCGTATGCTGCAAGAAGCGGTAGATGCCCTGCTGGATAACGGCCGTCGCGGTCGTGCGATCACCGGTTCCAACAAGCGTCCTCTGAAATCTTTGGCCGATATGATCAAAGGTAAGCAGGGTCGTTTCCGTCAGAACCTGTTGGGTAAACGTGTTGACTACTCTGGTCGTTCTGTAATCACCGTAGGTCCATACCTGCGTCTGCATCAGTGCGGTCTGCCGAAGAAAATGGCACTGGAGCTGTTCAAACCGTTCATCTACGGCAAGCTGGAACTGCGTGGCCTGGCCACAACGATCAAAGCCGCCAAGAAAATGGTTGAGCGCGAAGAAGCTGTCGTTTGGGATATCCTGGACGAAGTGATCCGCGAACACCCGGTACTGCTGAACCGTGCACCAACCCTGCACCGTTTGGGTATCCAGGCGTTTGAACCGGTTCTGATCGAAGGTAAAGCGATCCAGCTGCACCCGCTGGTTTGTGCGGCATACAACGCCGACTTCGATGGTGACCAGATGGCTGTTCACGTACCGTTGACGCTGGAAGCCCAGCTGGAAGCGCGTGCGTTGATGATGTCTACCAACAACATCCTGTCACCAGCGAACGGCGAGCCAATCATCGTTCCTTCTCAGGACGTTGTATTGGGTCTGTACTACATGACTCGTGACTGTGTTAACGCCAAAGGCGAAGGCATGGTTCTGACGGGTCCTAAAGAAGCTGAACGCGTTTACCGCGCCGGTCTGGCCTCTCTGCATGCACGCGTAAAAGTGCGTATTACAGAAGAGATCAAGAATACCGAAGGTGAATCTATTCACCAGACTTCGATTATTGATACCACCATCGGTCGCGCCATCCTGTGGATGATCGTACCGCAAGGTCTGCCTTACTCGATCGTTAACCAGCCTTTGGGCAAGAAAGCGATCTCCAAGATGCTGAACACCTGTTACCGCATCCTGGGCCTGAAGCCGACCGTAATCTTCGCTGACCAGATCATGTACACCGGTTTTGCTTACGCTGCCCGTTCAGGCGCGTCTGTAGGTATCGATGACATGGTTATCCCAGCCAAGAAAGCAGAGATCATCGAAGAAGCGGAAACCGAAGTTGCCGAGATCCAGGAGCAGTTCCAATCTGGTCTGGTTACCGCGGGCGAACGCTACAACAAAGTGATCGATATCTGGGCTGCGGCGAACGAACGTGTTGCTAAAGCGATGATGGAAAACCTGTCTGTTGAAGACGTGGTTAACCGTGACGGCGTGGTGGAACAACAAGTTTCTTTCAACAGCATCTTTATGATGGCCGACTCCGGTGCTCGTGGTTCTGCCGCTCAGATCCGTCAGTTGGCGGGGATGCGTGGCCTGATGGCCAAGCCAGATGGCTCCATCATCGAAACGCCAATCACTGCGAACTTCCGTGAAGGGCTGAACGTACTCCAGTACTTCATCTCCACGCACGGTGCTCGTAAAGGCTTGGCGGATACCGCACTGAAAACGGCAAACTCCGGTTATCTGACCCGTCGTCTGGTTGACGTGGCGCAGGACCTGGTAGTGACCGAAGACGACTGTGGTACTCACAACGGCATCATGATGACTCCGGTTATCGAAGGTGGTGACGTTAAAGAGCCACTGCGTGAACGCGTTCTGGGTCGTGTGACCGCTGAAGATGTCATCAAGCCGGGTACGGCTGACATCCTGGTGCCACGCAACACCCTGCTGAACGAGAAGACCTGTGACCTGTTGGAAGAGAACTCTGTCGACAGCGTTAAAGTCCGTTCCGTAGTTAGCTGTGAAACCGACTTTGGTGTGTGCGCCAACTGCTATGGTCGCGACCTGGCACGTGGTCACATCATCAACAAAGGTGAAGCCATCGGCGTTATCGCGGCCCAGTCCATCGGTGAGCCGGGTACACAGCTGACGATGCGTACGTTCCACATCGGTGGTGCGGCATCTCGTGCGGCAGCAGAATCCAGCATCCAGGTGAAGAACAAAGGTAACCTGAAGCTGAGCAACGTGAAGTTCGTTATGAACGCCTCAGGCAAGCTGGTAATTACCTCGCGTAATACCGAACTGAAGCTGATCGACGAATTCGGCCGTACCAAAGAAAGCTACAAAGTGCCTTACGGTGCCGTAATGGGCAAAGGTGATGGTGCAGAAGTTAACGGCGGCGAAACCGTTGCTAACTGGGATCCACACACCATGCCGGTTGTGACCGAGGTGAGCGGTTTCATTCGCTTCGCCGATATGGTTGACGGCCAGACCATTACCCGCCAGACCGACGAACTGACCGGTTTGTCCTCTCTGGTGGTACTGGACAGCGCAGAACGTACCGGTAGCGGTAAAGACCTGCGTCCGGCACTGAAAATCGTTGATGCCAAAGGCGACGACGTATTGATCCCAGGTACTGATATGCCTGCTCAATACTTCCTGCCGGGTAAAGCGATTGTGCAGCTGGAAGACGGCATTCAGATCGGTGCGGGTGATACCCTGGCGCGTATTCCTCAGGAATCCGGCGGTACCAAGGATATTACCGGTGGTCTGCCACGCGTTGCGGATCTGTTCGAAGCACGTCGTCCGAAAGAGCCGGCAATCCTGGCTGAAATCAGCGGGATTATCTCGTTCGGTAAAGAGACCAAAGGCAAACGTCGCCTGGTAATCTCTCCACTGGACGGCAGCGACGCTTACGAAGAGATGATCCCTAAATGGCGTCAGCTCAACGTGTTCGAAGGTGAAATTGTGGAACGTGGTGACGTTGTTTCTGACGGCCCAGAATCTCCACATGACATTCTGCGTCTGCGTGGTGTGCATGCGGTTACTCGCTACATCACCAACGAAGTGCAGGAAGTTTACCGTCTGCAAGGCGTTAAGATTAACGATAAACACATCGAAGTTATCGTTCGTCAGATGCTGCGTAAAGGGACCATCGTTAGCGCTGGTAGCACCGAGTTCCTGGAAGGCGAACAGGCTGAAGTATCACGCGTTAAGATTGCTAACCGTAAACTTGCTGCTGAAGGCAAGATCGAAGCAACCTTCTCACGCGATCTGCTGGGTATCACCAAGGCTTCCTTGGCGACCGAGTCCTTCATCTCTGCTGCATCGTTCCAGGAAACGACGCGCGTTCTCACCGAAGCGGCTGTTGCCGGTAAGCGTGATGAACTGCGCGGCCTGAAAGAGAACGTGATCGTGGGCCGTCTGATCCCAGCCGGTACCGGTTACGCTTATCACCAGGATCGTATGCGCCGTAAGGCTCTGGGTGAAACTCCGGTTGTTCCGCTGGTTAGCGCGGAAGAAGCGACAGCCAACCTGGCCGAATTGCTCAACGCTGGCAACCTGGGTGGCAGTGACGAATAAGTCACCTGATCCCTGACTGTACGTTTTGCAGTGAATGACTAAAGCCCTGGCTATCCTAGCCGGGGCTTTTTGTTGTACAGTGCTGTAAAGTTAAAATAACGGAACAGGCATGGACACCTCAACTTCAGTCAGTGGCAGCAGCGCTGCCAACAGCGAAATAACCTCACCAATCCAGTACTCTCAAAGCCGGGCGCGGCGTGCCGCCTGGGGAAGCTTTGTTGGCGCCGTAGTCGATTGGTACGACTTCCTGCTGTACGGAATAGTTGCCGCTTTAGTTTTTAACACCGAATTTTTCCCGCAGGTCAGCCCAACGATGGGCACGCTGGCCGCCTTTGGCACCTTTGGCGTCGGTTTTCTGTTCCGCCCGCTAGGTGGCATGGTGTTCGGGCACTTTGGCGATAAACTTGGCCGTAAGCGCATGCTGATGATCACCGTCTGGATGATGGGGATCTCTACGGCGTTGATCGGCCTGCTGCCCTCGTTCGATTCAGTTGGCTGGTGGGCCCCGGTCATGCTGGTGCTGCTACGAGCGGTGCAAGGGTTTGCCGTGGGGGGCGAATGGGGCGGCGCTGCCTTGCTGGCGGTAGAAAGCGCGCCGAAGAAGAGAAAAGCCTTTTACAGCAGTGGAGTACAGATTGGTTTTGGCGTCGGGCTGCTGTTGGCTACCGGCTCGGTTTCTCTGGTCAGCCACTTCACCAGCAATGAGGACTTTATCAACTGGGGCTGGCGTTTGCCGTTCCTGTTCAGCCTGGTGCTGGTCGCTATTGCCTGGTGGATCCGTAATGGCATGGACGAGTCGCAGGAGTTTGAAGCCAATAAAACGTTGCACGAACGGGCCGAGAAAATCCGCAAATTCCCAATATTTGAGGCACTGCGCCAGAATCCCAAAGCCTTCTTGCTGATCATTGCCCTACGCTTTGGCGAACTGCTGACGATGTATATCGTCACAGCCTTTGCCATGAACTACTCAACCACCCACCTTGGTCTGTCACGGGATCTGTTCCTGAATATTGGCTTGCTGGTCGGGGCGGTGAGCTGTGTCTCGATCCCTTGCTTTGCCTACTTGGCCGATAGCTTTGGCAGACGGCGGATCTACGTGACGGGAGCATTGATTGGTGTTGCCAGCACGGTACCGTTTTTCATGGCGCTCGAGAGCCGTAACACGGTGATGATTATCTTCTTTGCCATCATGCTGGGAAATATGGCGCACGACATGCTGGTCAGCGTGCAGCAGCCGATGTTTACCGAGCTGTTCGGCACCGCATACCGTTATAGCGGTGCTGGAGTGGGCTATCAGGTTGCTAGCGTGGTCGGCGGTGGCTTCACGCCGTTTATTGCCGTATTGCTGGTGGAATTGATGGATGGTTCCTGGCATCTGGTTGCCGCCTATCTGGCGCTGGGGTGTCTGCTTTCTGCCATTGTGGGGATGCGTATGAAACCCCAGACGGCCGAATAACACAGAGGAACCGGAAGCGTGCGGCCAGTCCCCGCACGCTCCGGCGTTTGGTAAGCAAGGTTATCAAGAGGGGGAGATAACCTTGGTTGGCTTAGGAACGCTTGCCAACACCGCCACTATAACGAGGCCATTTTTCCCTGCCAGCTCACCTTGGCGGCTTTGCGCAGTGTTTCCAGAGCTACTGGCTCGATGGTGTAACCGTTGCAGGCAGTTGCGTAGCGCGTCCCAGATAATCATCCCAATCTTTCCACACCGGCTGTAGCCCAGCGGCACCGATCGCCTGTGCCACCTGCTGCGGTGTTCGGCTGTCGTGCGGTTCGAACTGTTCCAGCTCTGGCGGCACATCGTCGGCATAACCACCCGGCTGGGTTTTGGAACCGGCACTGACGCTGTTGATGGCTACCGGGATCATATGGTCGCGGAAGAAGGCCGACTCTCGTGTAGATAATGAAAGCTCCACGTCAGGAGCGAATAACCGGAAAGCACAGATCAACTGTACCAGTTGCGGTTCACTCATGATCGAGGCCGGCTCAATACCACCGGCGCAGGGCCGCAGGCGAGGGAACGAGATTGAGTAACGGCTCTGCCAGTAAGTCTGTTGCAGGTAAAACAGATGCTCTGCCAGCAGATAGCAGTCCGTGCGCCAACTGCTGGAAAGCCCAATCAGCGCCCCTAGCCCGATCTTGTCGATCCCGGCGCGCCCCAGACGATCCGGCGTACTCAGCCGCCAATGAAAATCCTGTTTCTGGCCACGCAGATGGTGCTGCTGATAGGTCGCGGGATGATAGGTTTCCTGATAGACCAACACGCCGTCCAGCCCAAGGGCTTTCAGCTCGGCGTAGTCTTGCTGCGCCAGAGGTTGCACCTCCATCATCAGCGAACTGAAATGACGGCGAATGGCGGGCAGATGCTGGCGGAAGTAATCCATTCCGACTTTGCGCTGATGTTCCCCAGTCACCAGCAGCAGGTGCTCAAACCCTAGCGCCTTGATAGCCACGCATTCCCGTTCGATCTCTACCGCATCCAGCGTTTTACGTTTGAGGTGGTTACTCATCGAAAAACCGCAGTAAGTACAATCGTTGGCACACAGGTTAGAAAGATATAGCGGCACATAGAAGCTCACTACGTTACCGAAACGCTGGCGGGTGAGCTGTTGCGCTCGTTGCGCTAGGAGCTCCAGATAGGGAGCGGCGGCAGGGGAGATCAGTGCCATAAAATCCTCCCGTGTCAGCTTGGGGTTATTGAGTGCCTGCTCAACGTCACGCGCCGTTTTGCTGTTAATGCGCAGCGTCAGGTCATCCCAATCCCATTCGAGCAGGCGCTCGCTAAAATCACTCGCCATCAGCGTGTCTCCTCTGAATGACTGAGAAACGCCGTCAGCGGACTGGATGCGGCGGCGCTCGACTGGCGGCTGCCTAGCCCTGAGTTGCGTGCTAACTCTCCGGCCTCTAGCGCCAGGCGGAAAGCCTGGGCCATTTGCACCGGATCCCGCGCCACGGCGATGGCGGTATTGACCAGTACCGCATCGGCTCCCAGTTCCATCGCCTCTAACGCATGGCTTGGGGCACCAATCCCGGCATCAATCACTACCGGCACTTTGGCCTGTTCAATGATGATCTCAATGAAGTCACGGGTCAGTAAGCCACGGTTAGAACCGATTGGCGCGCCGAGTGGCATCACGGCGGCACAACCCGCTTCCTCCAGTCGCTTACACAGCACCGGATCGGCACCGCAGTAAGGCAGTACCACAAAGCCCTGTTTGACCAGGGTTTCCGCCGCCTTGAGCGTTTCGATCGGATCTGGCAGCAGGTATTTCACCTCTGGGTGTATTTCCAGTTTGACCCAGTGAGTCCCTAGCGCTTCGCGCGCCAACCGGGCGGCAAACACCGCCTCATCTGCCGTTTTTGCCCCAGAGGTGTTGGGCAGTAATTTCACGCCCAATCGTTGCAGCGGTGCCAGAATGGCGTCATTCCCGCCGCGCAGGTCGACGCGTTTCATCGCCATAGTGACCAGTTGTGAGCCGGAGGCTTGTAGCGCAGCCAGCATTAACTCGGGCGTGGCGAATTTCCCCGTGCCGGTAAACAGGCGTGAGGTAAAGGTGGTATCGGCGATTTGCAGCATGTCAGCCTCCGGCAATCGCTTGAAACAGCAAGATATCATCACCGTCCTGCACCTGACGGGTGGCCCAGTCGTTGCGTGGAATGATGACCTGATTGATCGCCAAGGCGCAGCCTGGCTGGTAGCGTTCCAGCCGTTCGAGCAACGCGCCGATGCTTAACGGCTGCTCCAGCTCCAGCGGTTGATCGTTGAGCGTAATCTTCATGCTGGCTCTCCGCAGTGGAGGCAGGTGCTGGCCTTACTCAGTTGCAGGGTGCTCCAGCTTTGCTGCTTGCCGTCGAACAGGCGCAGCTTGCCGCTAAGGGAGGAGGGTATTCCAGCCAGCATTTTTATCGCTTCCAGCGCCTGCAGCGTGCCGATCACGCCAACGACCGGGCCGAGCACGCCCGCCGTGCGGCAGTTGCGCTGCGGTTCGGTTTGCTCCGGGTAGAGGCAGGCATAACAGCCATGGGCATAGGGCGGTTCGATAACCAGCAACTGGCCGCTGAACCCCACCGCGCTGCCGCTGCTCAACGGCACGCTGGCTTGGATGCAGGCGGCATTCACCGCATGACGGGTGGCCATGTTGTCGCTGCAATCGAGCACCAGATCGGCACGGGCGACCGCATCGCTCAGCGTTGCCCCTTGCAGGCGTTGCTCCAGCGTGATCGACTCCACCAGAGGGTTCAGCGCTTGCAGATGCTGCTTTGCCAACTGAGCCTTGTTGGTGCCGATATCACCGGTGCGGTACAGAATTTGCCGTTGCAGATTGGTGAGGTGTAGCTGGTCATCATCAGCCAACAGCAAGGTACCAACGCCAGCGGCAGCCAGATACAGCGCTGCCGGAGAGCCTAATCCTCCTAATCCGACGATCAGCACCGTGGCTTGTGTCAGCTTTTCCTGCCCCTCGGGGCCGACGTCTTCCAGCAGCAGTTGCCGGCTGTAGCGCAAGAACTCTTGGTCATTGAGCATCGCATGACTCCTTGCCTTCAATCAGTTGCAGCAGCGTTGCCGTAGCGGCGCGCCAGTCTGATGCCTGGGTGATGGCGCTGACCACGGCCACGCTGCCAACGCCGCAGGCCAGCACGGCGGGGACGCGCTCGATGCTGATCCCGCCAATGGCTACTGTTGGATACTGCTGTAATCCGGCGACGTGGCGTTGCAACTCGGCCAAGCCTTGCGGCTCAGAGGGCATCTCCTTGGTTTGCGTTGGGAAGATATGCCCCAGTGCGATATAGGAAGGTTTGACGGAGATCGCCCGGGCCAGCTCGGCATCGTCATGGGTGGAAACGCCCAAGCGCAGTCCTGCCCGATGGATGGCCGCCAGATCGGTGGTGTCTAAATCCTCCTGGCCCAGGTGTACGCCATAGGCCCCATGTTTGATCGCCAGCCGCCAATAATCATTGATAAACAGCCGGGCCTGATAGCGTTTGCCAAGGGCAATAGCGGCGGCAATATCGGCCTCCACTTGTTCGTCTGGCAGATCTTTAATGCGTAGTTGGATAGTGGTAACGCCAGCCTCCAACAGGCGGGCGATCCATTCAACGCTGTCGACGACCGGATATAAACCCAGCTTGTGCGGTGTTGCAGGGAAGGGAGAGGTGAGGTTAGTCATTATTTATCTCCTCCTGCAAATTGGCCGCACTGTGGTACAGCTCGCTGCCGCGTGAGCGGAATTCAGCCGACATTTTCTCCATCCCGGTCAGTTGCACTTCGATCGGTTTGGCGGCCTCTTGTGCGGCGGCATAGTCACGCACTTCCTGGGAAATCTTCATCGAGCAGAACTTCGGCCCACACATGGAGCAGAAGTGGGCGATCTTGCCGGATTCTTGCGGCAGCGTTTCGTCGTGATAGGCGCGGGCGGTTTGTGGATCCAGCGCCAGGTTGAACTGATCTTCCCAACGGAATTCAAAGCGCGCCTTGGACATGGCGTTATCGCGTATCTGTGCGCCCGGATGGCCTTTCGCCAAGTCGGCGGCGTGAGCGGCGATCTTGTAGGTGATCAGCCCCTGCTTCACGTCTTCTTTGTTAGGCAGCCCCAGATGCTCTTTCGGCGTCACGTAGCAAAGCATCGCGCAGCCGAACCAGCCGATCATCGCCGCGCCGATCCCTGAGGTGAAATGGTCGTAACCCGGAGCGATATCGGTGGTCAATGGCCCCAGCGTGTAGAACGGCGCTTCATGGCAATGTTCCAGCTCCTCGGTCATGTTGCGGCGGATCATCTGCATCGGCACGTGGCCAGGGCCTTCGATCATCACCTGCACGTCATATTCCCAGGCTATCTTGGTCAGTTCGCCCAGCGTATGCAGCTCAGCGAATTGCGCTTCGTCATTGGCATCCTGGATCGAGCCCGGCCGCAGGCCGTCGCCGAGTGACAGCGAGACATCGTAAGCGGCGCAAATTTCGCAGATCTCGCGGAAGTGCTGATAGAGGAAGTTCTCCTGATGATGCGACAGGCACCACTTCGCCATGATCGAGCCGCCACGGGAGACAATGCCGGTCAGGCGTTTGGCGGTCATCGGCACATAGCGCAGCAACACCCCGGCGTGAATGGTGAAGTAATCTACGCCTTGCTCAGCCTGTTCCAGCAGGGTATCGCGGAACATTTCCCAGGTCAGGTTCTCCGCCACGCCGTTCACTTTTTCCAGCGCCTGATAGATCGGCACTGTACCAATCGGCACCGGGCTGTTACGCAGGATCCATTCGCGGGTTTCATGGATATAACGGCCCGTGGAGAGATCCATCACGGTGTCAGCGCCCCAGCGGGTTGACCACACCAACTTCTCGACTTCCTCTTCAATCGAAGAGGTGACCGCCGAGTTGCCGATATTGGCGTTTACCTTCACCAGGAAATTACGGCCAATAATCATCGGCTCGGATTCCGGGTGGTTGATGTTGGCGGGGATGATGGCGCGGCCAGCGGCCACTTCCTGGCGCACAAATTCCGGCGTGATGTTCTCAGGTAGATTTGCGCCCCAGCTCTGGCCGGGATGCTGGTGGCGCAGCACTTCACCATGAATGCGCTCACGGCCCATATTTTCGCGAATGGCGATAAATTCCATCTCTGGGGTGACAATACCGGCGCGAGCGTAATGCAACTGCGTAACACATTTACCCGGCAAGGCTTTGCGGGGCAGCGGCAGGTGCTCAAAGCGCAGATGGTCTAACCCAACATCGGCCAGTCGTTGCTGTGTGAAGCCGGAACTGACGCCGCTTAACGCTTCGGTATCGGCACGTTCGGCGATCCAGTCCGCTCGTACTTTGGCCAAGCCACGATGTACGTCGAGCACCGCCAGCGGATCACCATACGGCCCTGCGGTGTCATACACCGGGATGGCTTCGTTCTGTTCATATTGGGGCTGGTCTTTGTTGCCGCCAATCAGCGTCGGGCTGAGCTGGATCTCACGCATCGGTACCTGGATATCGCTGCGCGAACCCGCGAGATAGATCCGCTGTGAGTTGGGGAAGGTAACGCCTTGCAGAGAGTCGATAAAATCTTGCGCTTGGTCACGCTGTTGTTTACGGGCACGAGGTTTTTTCACGGTAGACATAGCAAATTCCTATCAGTGGAGTGATGTGTGGAAAATTGCTTGTCTGGAGTTCGGAGGGAGTAATGATGGTGGCCGGTAAGGCAGGCACAGCCCCTGGCGGGAGCATCTTGCCTATGGCGATAGATTACTCTTGTTCCCTTCGCGGGTATTAACCCGATCAGGTTCCGCGGATCCCGAATTAACGGTCTCAGCCTGGCTAATTTGATGAAAAATCAGCGCTAGGCACTCCGACAAGAGCCCTCAGTATAAGAGGGTCAACAAAAACCACAAGCCCTCCCCGTCATCTTTCAAGCTGTAGCGTTGTTGACCGCCTGGCTACCACTTGAAATCTATTGGGGGATAATTAGGCTGGATGAGACATAGATTCAGTATTCGTGGTGCCTGGTTGGCCCTGCTGCCAGGTTTCTGCCGCCAGCTGGATCAACTGATCTTCCAAGGCGAAACGTGATGCCAAGGCTTCGCCAATATCTGACAGCGCCTGATTGAGTTCTTCACACACGTCCTGATCGATAACGACTTCGGCGTAGCGGTCGTGGAACGCCATCACGGCTTCGGTATTGGCCTGTAATTTTGGGTAGAACTTGGTGGCTAGCGCCATCTTGGGGCTGGCGGAGCCTTCCACTTGTTTGATAATTTTGTCATAAATGTGAAAATGCCCGGCAGAAAGATAATCCACCAGATTCTGGCAAAAGTTCTCCAGCGCTTTTTCATTGAGCGGCGTATGCTTTTCTTTGTTGGGTTTAATGCCGACTAAACTGCAGTAGGTAACCAGCAGTTGCTTGCGTGCCTGCAACCAGTGATCGACTAATTCATTACTGCCACCAACGCGCTGAGTCAGGCTTTCCAATCGGTTTAGCATGATTGACTCCGTGTGTAAGAGAAAGAAAAAGTGGTAAGTTAATAAAATGTAACAAAGAGCATTCCTAGATTGCCAGTGAAGCAGAGGTTGTGCAACAACATATGGAACTTGCATTAACGGGTAACGAAAATGGCTGGTGGATCGTCAGCCATGAAAGCAAAATTTGGTTACCAAACGGTGAATTGCCGTTTGGTTCCGCCGCGCTATTTTCATTGCAAGGCCGGCCGGCTCGGCAAATTGGCGAATGGGAGGGGGCACCGGTCTGGCTGGTGCGCCAACCGATGCCGAAAGAGATGGGATCGGTGCGGCAACTGCTCAGTCTCGATCGTGGCCTGTTCCAACTGGCCGGGCGCGGCGTACAGCTGGCCGACTTTTATCGCTCGCACCGGTTCTGTGGCTACTGCGGTCATGAGATGCACCTTAGCCGTACCGAAAGCGCCTGCCTTTGTGATAACTGTCGCGAACGTTATTACCCGCAGATTGCCCCTTGCGTGATTGTCGCCATCCGCCGCAATGACGAGATCCTGTTGGCACAGCATGTGCGCCACCGTGGCGGCATCCATACCGTGCTGGCGGGGTTTGTGGAGGTGGGGGAAACTCTGGAGCAGGCCGTGGCGCGCGAAGTGATGGAAGAGAGCAATATCGCCATTACCAACCTGCGCTACGTTACCTCGCAACCCTGGCCGTTCCCTCATTCGCTGATGATGGCGTTTATGGCCGAGTATCAGGGCGGTGAACTGCGCCACGATCCGAAAGAGTTGCTCAATGCGGGCTGGTATCGCTATGACCAACTGCCGCTGCTGCCACCGCCTGGTACCGTGGCGCGCCGCCTGATCGAGGACACCGTGGCGCTGTGTCGGGCAGAATAATGTACAATGGCGGCAGATAATCAAGGGAGCCCAAGAAATGAATGAGTTGAAGAACGATCGCTACCTGCGTGCGCTGCTGCGCCAGCCGGTGGATCTCACCCCTGTATGGATGATGCGCCAGGCCGGTCGTTATTTGCCAGAGTACAAAGCCACCCGTGCTCAGGCCGGGGATTTCATGTCGCTGTGCAAAAATGCCGAACTGGCCTGCGAGGTGACATTACAGCCCCTGCGTCGTTATGCGCTGGACGCCGCCATCCTGTTCTCCGACATTCTCACCATTCCCGATGCCATGGGGCTTGGGCTCTATTTCGAAACCGGGGAAGGCCCGCGTTTTTCTTCGCCAATCACCTGCCGTGCCGATGTAGAGAAGCTGCCTGCATTCGATCCGGAAGATGAACTGGGCTATGTCATGAACGCGGTGCGCACCATCCGTCGTGAATTGAAGGGTGAAGTGCCGCTGATCGGTTTCTCCGGCAGCCCATGGACGTTGGCGACCTATATGGTCGAAGGCGGCAGCAGCAAGGCATTCACCAAGCTGAAGAAAATGATGTATGCCGAGCCGCAGACGCTGCATTTGCTGCTGGATAAACTGGCGGACAGTGTGATCCTGTATCTCAATGCCCAGATCAAGGCCGGGGCGCAGTCCGTAATGGTGTTCGACACCTGGGGCGGCGTGCTGACGGGGCGTGATTATCGCGAATTCTCACTGCACTATATGCATAAAATCGTCGATGGCCTGCTGCGTGAAAATGACGGACGCCGGGTGCCGGTGACGCTGTTCACCAAAGGCGGCGGTCAGTGGCTGGAAGCGATGGCGGCCACGGGTTGCGATGCGCTGGGCCTGGATTGGACCACCGATATTGCCGACGCGCGCCGCCGTGTGGGCGATAAAGTCGCGCTGCAGGGGAATATGGATCCTTCCATGCTGTATGCCGCACCGGAACGCATCGCCCAGGAAGTGGAAACCATTCTGGCCGGTTTTGGCCAGGGCGAAGGTCATGTATTCAACCTTGGCCACGGTATTCATCAAGATGTGCCACCGGAACACGCCGGGGCCTTCGTTGAAGCGGTGCATGCGCTGTCGGCCAAATACCACCGCTAAACCGCAAGGAGACGCTGTGATTGATACTCAGGCTCTGCGCGCCGAACAGCTAAGGCGCGCCGGGGAAGTCATTCGTCACGATGATTTTCTGCAAGACCCACCGGCGTTTATCGCCGGTGCGGACGTCGGTTTTGAACAAGAGGGTGCGGTAACACGCGCCGCCATTGCTATCCTGCGCTATCCTTCACTCGAGCTGGTGGAGTATCAAATCGCTCGTATCAGCACCACCATGCCTTATATCCCCGGATTTCTCTCGTTTCGCGAGTACCCTGCGCTGATCGCCGCCTGGGAGCAACTGCAACAGAAACCCGATCTCATCTTTGTCGATGGCCACGGTATTTCCCATCCAAGACGCCTGGGGGTTGCCAGCCACTTTGGCCTGTTGGTCAACGTGCCGACCATTGGCGTGGCCAAGAAGCGTTTATGTGGTAAATTTTCCCCGCTGGACGCTACCGTTGGCTCGCTGGCCGCGCTGGAGGACAAGGGCGAACAGTTGGGATGGGTATGGCGCAGCAAAGAGCGCTGTAATCCGTTATTTATCGCCACGGGCCATCGCGTGAGCACCAACAGCGCCTTGGCCTGGGTACAACGCTGCATGGCAGGTTACCGTTTGCCGGAGCCCACGCGGTGGGCCGATGCCATTGCCTCACGCCGCCCGGCCTTTGTACGCTGGTTACAGCAGCATCCAGAGGTGTCGTAATGAGCGATTTCGGGTACACTGCGCGGCAGATAATGAGTAAGAGAGTAGACAATGCTACGTAACCCGATTCATTTACGCTTGGAAAAGCTGGAAAGCTGGCAGCATTTGACCTTTATGGCCTGCCTGTGCGAGCGTATGTACCCGAATTACCAGATGTTCTGCCTGCAGACGGAGTTTGGCGACCCGGCCGTTTATCGCCGTATCCTGGACTTGGTCTGGGAAACGCTGGTGGTGAAAGACGCCAAGGTCAACTTTGACAGCCAACTGGAAAAGTTGGAAGAGGCGATCCCGTCGGCAGAAGATTACGATCTTTACGGCGTTTACCCAGCGATCGATGCCTGCATTGCATTAGGGGAATTGATCCATTCGCGCCTCAGCGGAGAAACGTTGGAGCACGCCATTGCCATCAGCGAAACCTCAATTCGCACCGTGGCGATGTTGGAAATGACCCAGGCTGGCAAAGAAATGACCGACGAAGAGCTGAAAATTCTGCCTGCCGTTGAGGACGAATGGGACATTCAATGGGAGATTTTCCGCCTGTTGGCCGCCTGCGAAGAGCGTGATCTGGATCTGATCAAAGGGTTACGATCTGACCTGCGAGAGGCCGCGGTGAGTAACATTGGGATAAATTTAACGCAATAAGGCAAGAAAACGTGATTTAACGTCTGATTTGTCGTGCCTTAAGGCTTCACATCCGCACCCTGTCTGGTCTACATTTGGGGGGCGAAAAAAAAGTGGCTATCGGTGCGTGTATGCAGGAGAGTGCTGTCCATCGGCATATCCGTCGCACTCGATGCTTTGCAAACGATAAACACACTGTAAGGATAACTTATGAACAAGACTCAACTGATTGATGTAATCGCAGAGAAGGCTGACCTTTCCAAGGCTCAAGCTAAGCTGGCTCTGGAATCTACCCTGGCTGCCATTACTGAGTCCCTGAAAGAAGGTGATGCAGTACAATTGGTTGGTTTCGGTACTTTCAAGGTAAACCATCGTAGCGAGCGCACTGGCCGCAACCCACAGACTGGTAAAGAAATCAAAATCGCAGCAGCTAACGTGCCTGCGTTCGTTTCTGGTAAAGCACTGAAAGACGCGGTTAAGTCTTAATCGCGTGTTGCAGAAAGGTTTAAACAGGGGGGCGTTGGCGCCCCTTTTGTTTATTCGACGGGCACTCATGGCGGTTACGGTTGTTGCTGCCTTGAGTGCTTGTAGTTTCCGTTCAGCCCCGCCAACCTTTACCGCCAGCGGCTTTGTGGCCGACCAGGGGGTGATGCGTGTGTGGCGGATGGATGACGGCCAGCAGCAGCCTGTGGCGCTGTTGAGCGTCTACAGCCCTTATCGCGGGCCGGGTACCGTCACAACGCTGTATGAATATCAACATGGCGTGTTGTACCAAATCAAACGCACCGATGCCGATGGCGATCGCGACTCCATTCAACTGCGTTTCACCGCCAACGGTACAGTCAGCTTTATGCAGCGCCAACTGGCCACTCAGCGCCAGAAACTCTCCAACGATGAAGTTGTGCTCTATCAATATCAGGCACGGCGGATACTGGAATTGAGCGATGCGCTTAATGCCGGTCGAGTTCGACTGTTACAGGGGCACTGGCAGCAAGGCGCCGTGAAGCTGTGCAACGGCGAAGTCGTGAAGCCAGGTTTGGACCAACAGGCCGAAGAGTGGATCATGCGGCGTGCGGCCAACAGCAGTCAGCCAGTGAACGTAGCCTGGTTGGATGGGCCGGAAGGTCGTGAGCTGTTATTGGTGGCAAATAATGATTTCTGCAGTTGGGAACCCACCAAAGATACCCTTTAGCGCATAAAAAAGGCCCTGCGAACAGAGCCTGGCTGTTATCTCAACTAGCTGTTACTGCTCGCGTGCGATAGCACGGTAACCAATATCCTTGCGGCAGAAACTGTCTTGCCACTGAATACCTTCCGCTAGCTGATAGGCTAACTGCTGAGCCTGAGCCACCGTTGCGCCCAAAGCCGTAACGCAAAGCACACGCCCGCCGTTGGTCACAACGTCATTCCCTTGCATACGCGTTCCGGCATGGAACACTTTGCCATTGGCATCTTCTTGCTGAGGCAAGCCGTGGATCACATCCCCTTGGCGATAATCCGCAGGATAGCCGCCGGCCGCCAACACCACGCCGAGAGCAGGGCGTTCATCCCACTCGGAAGTCTTCTCATCCAGCTTGCCTTCGGCCCCTGCCAGGCAGAGTTCAACCAGGTCGGAGCGCAGGCGCAGCATGATCGGCTGAGTTTCCGGGTCGCCAAAGCGGCAGTTGAATTCGATCACCTTGGGTTGACCATCCTCAGCAATCATCAGGCCAGCGTACAGGAAGCCGACATAGGTGTTGCCTTCCGCCGCCATGCCGCGCACGGTTGGCCAGATCACCTGCTCCATTACGCGCTGGTGGATTTCATCCGTCACCACTGGCGCTGGCGAGTAGGCGCCCATGCCGCCGGTATTCGGGCCAGTATCGCCGTCACCGACACGTTTATGATCCTGGCTGGTGGCCATTGGCACCACATTCTCGCCATCGACCATGACGATAAAGCTGGCTTCTTCGCCTGTCAGGAACTCCTCGACCACGATGCGATGCCCGGCGTCGCCAAACGCATTGCCTGCCAGCATATCCTGAATGGCGTCTTCGGCTTCCTGCAACGTCATCGCGACGATCACGCCTTTGCCTGCCGCCAGGCCGTCTGCCTTGATAACAATCGGCGCGCCTTGGCGGCGTACGTAGTCCAAGGCGGGTTCCACTTCGGTAAAGTTCTGGTATGCAGCGCTTGGGATAGCGTGGCGAGCCAGGAAATCCTTGGTAAAGGCTTTGGAGCCTTCAAGCTGTGCTGCGGCCTGTGACGGGCCAAAGATGGTCAACCCGGCGGCCTTGAAGGCATCTACCACACCGATCACCAGCGGCGCTTCTGGGCCAACGATGGTGAGATCGATGGCATTGTCCTTGGCAAAGGCAACCAGCGCCGGGATATCAGTTGGGGCGATATCGACGTTGGTCAGATTGCTTTCCAATGCAGTACCCGCATTACCCGGGGCCACGTAAACCTTATCTGCCAATGGTGATTGGGCCGCTTTCCAGGCCAGCGCATGTTCACGCCCGCCGTTGCCAATAATTAAAATATTCATCAGGTGCTCCATAAACGGCGTGCGCATTGAGCGCACGCAGCAAAAGGGATTAATGGCGGAAGTGGCGCATGTCGGTGAAAATCATTGCGATGCCGTGTTCGTTGGCCGCCGCAATCACTTCATCATCACGAATCGAACCACCCGGCTGGATCACGCAGGTAATACCAACCGCTGCAGCCGCATCAATGCCGTCACGGAACGGGAAGAAGGCGTCGGATGCCATGGCGGAACCTTTGACTTCCAGCCCTTCGTCAGCGGCTTTGATCCCGGCGATCTTGGCGGAGTAAACGCGGCTCATCTGCCCGGCGCCTATGCCGATGGTCATGTTGTCGCGTGCATAAACGATGGCGTTGGATTTGACGAACTTGGCCACTTTCCAGCAGAACAGCGCATCACGCAGCTCCTGAGCGGTTGGCTGGCGTTCGGATACCACGCGCAAATCGGCTTCGGTCACCATACCCAGATCGCGATCCTGCACTAACAGACCACCGTTGACGCGCTTAAAGTCCAGCCCGGCGACGCGCTGTTGCCATTGGCCACAGGCCAGCACGCGTACGTTCTGTTTCGCTGCCAGCAGAGTACGGGCTTCTTCACTGATGCTTGGCGCGATGATGACTTCAACAAACTGACGGCTGATGATCGCCTGTGCCGTTTTGGCATCCAGTTCACGGTTGAAGGCAATAATGCCGCCAAAAGCTGAGGTTGGGTCGGTTTGGTAGGCGCGCTCATAGGCAGCAAACAGGTTTTCACCGATAGCCACGCCACAAGGGTTGGCATGCTTGACGATCACGCAGGCCGGCTCGGCAAACTCTTTCACACATTCCAGCGCCGCATCGGTATCGGCGATGTTGTTGTAGGAAAGTGCTTTACCCTGTAGCTGATCGGCGGTGGCCACGGAGGCCTCTTGCACATTCTCTTCTATATAGAAGGCAGCTTGCTGGTGGCTGTTTTCACCGTAACGCATATCCTGCTTCTTGATGTAGTTCAGGTTCAGCGTACGTGGGAAGCGGCCGGAAGGCTGTTCGGTCTCACCGTGATAGGCTGGCACCAGGGTACCAAAGTAGTTGGCGATCATGCTGTCATAGGCGGCGGTATGCTCAAACGCTTTGATAGCCAGGTCGAAACGGGTTGGGTACAACAGTGAACCGTTGTTGTTATCCATCTCGGTGATCACTGCGGCGTAGTCACTGCTCTTGACCACGATGGCCACGTCTTTATGGTTCTTGGCGGCCGAGCGCACCATGGTTGGGCCACCGATATCGATATTCTCTACGGCATCTTCCAGCGAGCAATCTGGGCGAGCTACGGTTTGCGCGAAGGGATACAGGTTTACCACAACCATATCGATCGGTTGGATCGCATGTTGTTCCATGATGGCATCGTCCTGGCCGCGACGGCCCAGAATGCCACCGTGCACTTTCGGGTGCAGGGTCTTGACTCGTCCGTCCATCATCTCTGGGAAGCCGGTGTAGTCGGAAACTTCGGTAACAGGCAGACCGGCATCGGCCAGCAGGCGGGCAGTGCCACCGGTAGAGAGTAATTCGACGCCTCTCTGGGAGAGGGCTTCGGCGAATTCAACGATTCCGGCTTTGTCGGACACGCTGAGCAGGGCCCGGCGGATTGGACGAGGTTGTTGCATGGTTTTATCCCTTGGCTTTGAGTCGCAATAAAAGAGCGTTACGTGGATCTCCACCTTGTTGCTTCTTATATAGAGGGGATTTCTTCCTATATAGAGAAGGACAGGAACAGATTCAGGTAGCGCCCCGATAAAAACGGGGATTGTTTCGTCGCGGGGAATTGTAGCGAAAACGTTTGCGTGGCGCTCGTAAATTTTCCGACCAAATGCGTTCTGTGGATAAGTTAGTGCATAACCGGGTATAAGGACGGGTTTTGCTGTGGAATGCAGCAAACGGTGATTTTTGTTGAAAATACCTGTTGCGGCCTGCGTGGAACTCCCTATAATGCGCCTCCATCGACACGGAACATGTGAACAACTTCACAGAGTCTCCGGGGGTCGCAGAGAAAAAACCTGAAATTAAGGTTGACTCTGAAAGAGGAAAGCGTAATATACGCCACCTCGAGTTAGCAAGCGAAAGCGCGTAACTCACTGCTCTTTAACAATTTATCAGACAATCTGTGTGGGCACTCACAAGACGATATCCAGCTACTTCGGTAGCAAAAAAATATCAAGTCTTGAAGAGTGACCAA
>NZ_LXKR01000046.1:0-25596 GCF_001692375.1 Serratia sp. 14-2641
TTGGTCACTCTTCAAGACTTGATATTTTTTTGCTACCGAAGTAGCTGGATATCGTCTTGTGAGTGCCCACACAGATTGTCTGATAAATTGTTAAAGAGCAGTGAGTTACGCGCTTTCGCTTGCTAACTCGAGGTGGCGTATATTACGCTTTCCTCTTTCAGAGTCAACCTTAATTTCAGGTTTTTTCTCTGCGACCCCCGGAGACTCTGTGAAGTTGTTCACATGTTCCGTGTCGATGGAGGCGCATTATAGGGATCCCATTTTTTTCCACAACCCCTTTTTAGATCTTTTCTTACCGACTGCGCACTTTTCCGCCCTTTCGCGCGGATCTTGCCCGATCAAGGCCATTTTACCGACGATCCCCCGTGTTGACTGGTTGTAATTCCACCGTCAAAGTCTAGTATTGCCGGTAATAAGATCCTTATACGAGGCAATCCCATGTCCAATTCAGTGCGTCCTTATCTTCATTACTCCCCTCAAATTGGCCAACGCGTCATGATCGATCCTTCCAGCGTAGTGATCGGCAACGTTGATCTGGCTGATGACGTCAGCGTTTGGCCCTTGGTTGCCATCCGCGGCGATGTCAACGCGGTAAAGATCGGCGCACGCAGTAATATCCAGGATGGCAGCATTCTGCATGTCACCCATCAATCCGATTATAATCCGGCGGGTTACCCTTTACTGATCGGCGAGGATGTCACCGTTGGGCATAAAGCCATGCTGCATGGCTGTACCATCGGTAATCGCGTTTTGGTGGGAATGGGCTCCATTCTGCTCGACGGTGCCGTAATAGAAGATGATGTGATGATTGGTGCAGGTAGCCTGGTAGCCCCCGGCAAGCATCTGGAAAGTGGCTACTTATATGTAGGCAGCCCTGCGCGCCGGGTTAGAGCCTTGACTCCGGCAGAACTGGAAGGGTTACGCTATTCGGCCAATAACTATGTACGTTGGAAAGACGAATACCTCAGTGAAGATATCTGACTGCCCCGCCCTGCTTGCCAGAGCGGGGCAACCATCACACTGCCATTTCCTGACGTAATTGCTGCAATACCGGTTCAATCTCCGGCATCACACCATGCCATAAAAAGAAAGCATGGGCAGCCTGCCCCACCAGCATGCCTAAACCGTCCGCATAATGTTGCGCCCCCAACTGCTGCGCCCAAGCCAGGAATGGGGTGCCGCCCTGTTGGTAGAACATGTCATAGCACCGTGTCGTGCTGTGGATAATGCTGTCAGGCAGTGCGGGGATCTCCCCCTTGAATCCTGATGCTGTCGCGTTGATCACTAAATCAAAATGCTGTTGATCCAGCCGATCCAGCGGCAAGGCGGCGATCTCCCCCAGATGGCGGAACGCCGCAGCCAACTCCTCAGCGCGGCTGAAGGTGCGGTTAGTCAACACCACTTCACAGCCAAAAGAGAGCAGCGGCAGGATCACACCACGCGCTGCCCCACCCGCCCCAACCAGCAACACGCGGTCATCTGGCCGAATCAACTGCTGGCGTTCAAGATCAGACAGCAAACCGATACCGTCAGTGTTATCCCCCAGCAGCTTTCCATCGGGCAAAACCTTTAGCGTATTCACCGCACCGGCCATTGCCGCCCTTTCGCTAAGTTCGCTTGCTGCCTCATAGGCACATTCTTTAAAAGGGACGGTGACGTTGGCCCCTTGGCCACCAGCAGCAATAAACCGTTGCAAGGTAGGTACAAAACCGTCCAACGGAGCCAGCACGGTGCCGTAGGGGTGTTCGATCCCGGTCTGTTGCGCAAACAGCGCGTGGATACGGGGGGACTTGCTGTGAGCAATCGGGTTACCGAATACCGCGAACTTCTCCATAGATCTAGCCTCTAGCCCTGACGGATCAGCTCACCGGTCAAAGCATCTCTGATTTCAGAAGGGTTTAACCGGCCACCCACGTTACCTACCAGCACCGGGAAAGCATCACCAAACTGCTGTTGCACTTCAGCCACGGTGCGGCACGGCTCCTCACCGCTTAAGTTGGCACTGGTTGACACCAGCGGCTTGCCGAACTGGCGGCACAGCTGTTGCACCAGAGGATGATCGCTGACGCGCACGGCCAACGAATTAAAACGACCGGTCAGCAAGGCTGGCGTTTGCGGTTTTGCCGGGATCACCCAGGTTACCGGGCCAGGCCAACTGGCAAAGATCGCGGCACGCTGCTGCTCATTCAATACGCCATCATCAATATAAGGTGCTAGCTGGGCATAATCGGCAGCGATCAGGATCAGGCCTTTTTCCCACGGGCGTTGTTTCAAGGCCAACAGCTGTTTGACGGCCTGTTCGCTATCAGGGTCACACCCCAGACCGAATACCGCTTCTGTTGGATAGGCAATCACCTGCTGGTTTTCCAGCGCGGCAATAATGGGCGCGAATGAGGAAGTTTGTTCTGGGTTCATAGCTTGATTATTCTGAGATAGCGACGGGTTTTCCGCACAGTTTACTGGCGCAGCAAAGCGTTGGGCCTTTTGCCGTGCGCTTTTCCATCAGTAATGGATAGTGGCAGTAAGCACACTCACCGGCGACGGGTTTAAAATTAAGCACAAACTGACATTCTGGATAACGATCGCAAGAATGGAACACCTTGCCAAAGCGAGATTTGCGCTGCAGCAGTTGGCCTTGGCCACACTGAGGGCAGGCGATGCTGGTTTCATCCGGTTTGTCGATCACTTCGGTATGATCGCAGTCGGGATAGTGGCTGCAACCGATAAACATGCCATAACGCCCCTGGCGTAACACCAGCGTTGCCTGGCATTTCGGGCATTGCTGGCCCTCAAGCACTTTGACAATATGGCCATCCGCCTGCGCTTTCAAAGGCCGGATATATTCGCACTGCGGATATTGAGAACAGCCGAGAAAGGGGCCGTGGCGACCACTGCGGATCACCAACTCGGCCCCGCATTCCGGACAGGGTTCATTTTGCCTCGCGGCAAAAATCGCTGGTTTTGTCATAACGTCTTCTATGCCTGTTACCTACTCAGTGCAGGTAACCTTCGTTTACTTCAAATAACAGTTCTTCCATCTGCTGATAGGCGCTCTCATATCCGGGGATATTGAACAACACCATCAGCACTACCCATTTCAGATCTTCGAGATCAAATTCCGTATTATCCAAAGCCATAACACGATCGATAACCATTTCACGGGTTTCGAGGTTCAATACCTGGATCTGTTCTAGGAACAGGAGAAAACCACGGCAACCGGCATCTAAACGCACGCTCTCTTCTTCGGTGTAGATCCGCATAGCCAGCGGATCGGCATCCATAAAATAAGGGGCATTCTCGCCTTCCTGGAGGTCTGCAAGCTTTTCGAGCCAATTCAACGCGTTGAAGATATCATCACGATCAAATCCTGCTTCGGTAAGATCGTCGGTCAAGGTATCCTGATCAACGTGCATCTCTGGCTCATTGTGGATATAGGTTTCAAACAAATACATGAGTACGTCGAACATGGCATGCCCTCCTTATTCGGACATAGCCGCCGGGTACAGCTGCGATCCAACCTGCTAACTCCAGATCGAGTAATTTGATTACCACCTCTGGCACAGGTTGGCCGGCACGTTCAGCGACGACGTCAACAGGTGTCACCTCATCTCCTACGTTAGCCAACACATCGGCAAATGGCAATTCAACTTCGGCCTCTGATGCAGAAATAGTTGTATTTTCGTTCACGGACAGCCATTGCAACCCACTTCCCAGTTGTTCTGCGATATCTTTTGGGCCGGTGACCAAGCTGGCTCCCTGCTGGATCAACCAATGAGATCCCTCGCTCATCGGGTTACCCAATGCCCCCGGCAGGGCAAACACTTCGCGCCCCTGTTCCAACGCGTAACGCGCAGTGATCAGCGACCCGCTACGCAGTGAAGCCTCTATGACCACCACGCCCGCACTTAACCCACTGATAATACGGTTGCGACGTGGAAAATGAGCCGCCAGCGGCAAATCGGTAGCCAGATGTTCGGAAATCACCGCTCCGCCCTGCTCAATGATTTGCTCGGCCAGCCGGCGATGGCGGCGTGGGTAGATATTTGCCAGGCCGCTGCCCAATACCGCAATGGTGACCCCTTCGGCCTCCAAGGTTGCACGGTGACAGATCCCGTCAATGCCAATCGCCAGGCCGCTGGTGATGGCGAAACCGCAATGCACCAAACCGCTGGCAAAGTAACTGCCCCACTGTTCGCCATAGTGGCTGAACTGGCGGCTACCCACCATGGCGATTTGCGGCTGTTGCAAAGCCTTTACAGCCCCCTGCACCATCAGTAATAACGGCGCGTCATCGATATGCGCCAAGAGTTCGGGAAACGCTGGCTCACCGTACCGCACCATCTGATTGCCCGGCTGATCCAGCCACTTGAGCGTTGCCTTGAGATACTGCCCATGCCCACGCCGAAACTGCTTTTGCTGCTGGTCATTCAGCCCCAGAGGCTTAAGCAACCGATAAGGATCGCCGCCTTCAGCAATCAGGCGATCGATAATCTGGCTGGCTTGCAGTGCGTCGATCTTTGTCACCGCATGCATACGTAGAGCGATTTCTTCTGGCCCCATGGAGCATTCCCTCGCTGTAATTAGGGGATTACCAATTCGTGCAATTGGTCTGGGATGCTGTCAATCAGGCCAAGAAATGTCTAGAATAGAAGCTAATCACTGTTCATCACTCGGATACAGATCTTAAGATATATGTCAGTCTTGCAGGTATTACATTTCCCAGACGAGCGGCTACGCAAAATTGCGGCCCCGGTAAAAGAAGTCAATGCAGATGTCCAGCGCATCGTGGATGATATGTTTGAAACCATGTACGCAGAGGAAGGCATTGGCCTGGCTGCGACACAAGTTGATATTCATCAGCGCATTATCGTCATTGACGTTTCTGAAAACCGCGATCAACGCCTGGTGTTGATCAACCCGGAACTGCTGGAAAAAAGCGGTGAAACCGGTATCGAAGAAGGCTGCCTTTCTATCCCTGAGCAACGCGCCCTGGTGCCACGCGCAGAGAAAGTGAAGATCCGCGCCCTCAATCGTGAAGGACAACCTTTTGAGCTTGAGGCCGATGACTTGCTGGCAATCTGTATCCAGCACGAAATGGATCATCTGGTTGGCAAACTGTTTGTCGATTACCTGTCGCCGTTGAAACGCCAACGTATCCGTCAGAAACTGGAAAAAATGGCCAAGCTTGAAGCTCGCGCCTAACCGATCAGGAAATCAACGTGTCTGACTCTTTACGGATTATTTTTGCCGGAACCCCAGACTTTGCAGCGCGTCACCTAGACGCGCTGTTGTCATCTGGGCACCAGGTGGTCGGCGTCTTCACCCAGCCCGATCGCCCCGCAGGCCGCGGTAACAAATTGACGCCAAGCCCGGTCAAGGTGCTGGCCGAACAGCATCAAATCCCCGTTTTCCAACCTAAGTCACTGCGCCCGCAAGAGAATCAGCACCTGGTTGCCGACCTGAATGCGGACGTGATGGTGGTGGTTGCCTATGGGCTGATCCTGCCAAAAGCCGTGCTGGATATGCCGCGCCTGGGCTGCATCAACGTACATGGCTCTCTGCTGCCACGCTGGCGCGGTGCGGCACCGATCCAACGCGCTTTATGGGCTGGCGATGGCGAAACTGGCGTAACCATCATGCAAATGGACGTGGGTCTCGATACCGGCGACATGATGCATAAGATCGCATGCCCGATCGAAGCCAGCGATACCAGTGCCAGCCTTTACAACAAGCTGGCAGAACTGGGGCCACAAGGGCTGCTGATCACTTTGCAGCAATTGGCGGCGGGTACGGTGCAGCGCGAAGTTCAAGACGAAGCGCTGGTGACCTACGCAGAAAAGCTGAGCAAAGAAGAGGCACGCCTGGACTGGAGCCTTTCCGCCGAACAGTTGGAACGCTGTATTCGTGCTTTTAACCCTTGGCCAATCAGCTATTTCACCATCGACGATCAACCGGTGAAAGTCTGGCAGGCAACCGTGCTGGCGGAAACCGCCAACGCAGAACCGGGTACTATCGTGCACGCCGACAAGCACGGCATTCAGGTGGCTACCGCGCAAGGTATTCTCAACCTCACGCAGCTCCAGCCTGCCGGTAAAAAACCGATGTCGGCACAAGATTTACTGAATTCTCGCCGCGAATGGTTCACGCCGGGCAACCGGTTATAAGCCACTCCCACTGCCCGGCTATTGTTGCCGGGCTGTTCGTTTCTTAATGCCGATCGTAATCCGCCTTAGCCTATGAAAAACAATTACAATCTCCGAAGCATTGCTGCCAAGGCCATCGGCCAGGTACTGGATCAAGGGCAGTCGCTCAGCACCATTTTGCCCACATTACAAAAGAATATTTCTGACAAAGACCGTGGGCTATTGCAGGAACTCTGTTTTGGTACGCTGCGGGTGCTGCCGCAGCTCGAATGGTGCATCCAGCAGTTGATGGCAAAGCCCATGACTGGAAAACAGCGGCCACTTCACTATTTGCTGATGGTTGGGCTGTATCAGTTGCTGTATACCCGTATTCCACCGCACGCGGTATTAGCCGAAACGGTTGAAGGCGCGGTCGCCTTGAAGCGCCCACAGCTGAAAGGACTGATTAACGGCGTACTGCGCCAGTTCCAACGCCAGCAAGAAGAACTGCTGGCACGTGCAGCCAATAACGAAAGCCGCTATCTGCACCCTAGCTGGTTGCTTAAACGCATCAAACTGGCTTATCCGGCACAGTGGGAGCAGATCGTTGATGCCAATAATCAGAAGCCGCCAATGTGGCTGCGCGTCAATCGTCTGCACCATACCCGTGAAGATTATCTGAAGCTTATGCAGCAGGCCGGCATTACCGCCGAGCCTCATGCGGAGTATCGCGACGCAGTTCGCTTGCTGGCTCCGTGCCCAGTAACGGACTTGCCCGGTTTCTCCGAGGGCTGGGTAACGGTACAAGACGCCTCCGCTCAAGGTTGCGTTGATCTGTTGGATCCGCAAGACGGTGAACAGATCCTCGATCTTTGTGCAGCCCCCGGCGGCAAAACGACCCATATTCTGGAAGCCGCTCCCAAAGCTCACGTGCTTGCCGTGGATATCGACGAACAGCGTTTAAGCCGGGTGAAAGAAAACCTGCAGCGCCTGCGCCAACATGCAGAAGTTCGCCAGGGTGATGGCCGTACCCCGCAAGAGTGGTGCGGTGACCAACAGTTCGACCGTATCCTGTTGGATGCCCCTTGCTCCGCCACCGGTGTTATTCGCCGCCACCCGGATATCAAATGGCTACGTCGTGACAGCGATATCGCTGAACTGGCCGCTTTACAGAGTGAAATTCTGGAAGCTATCTGGCCACACCTGAAACCCGGCGGCGTAATGGTCTATGCAACCTGCTCTATTCTGCCGCAGGAAAATAGCGAGCAGATAGCTGCGTTCCTGCAACGTCACGGCGATGCCAAGCTGGTTGAAACCGGCGACACGCAATCACCAGGTAAACAGAATCTGCCTCATCCTGAGGATGGCGATGGTTTCTTTTACGCTAAGCTGATTAAAATATAACTGTTCAGGGAGCGCCTGCGGGCGTTCTCACCTTTCGGCCACGGCCGTCGCAGATCGAGCAGAGAAATCGATGAAAATAATTATTCTTGGCGCAGGGCAAGTTGGCGGAACACTGGCTGAAAACCTGGTGGGTGAAAATAACGATATCACCGTGGTCGATACCGACACCGGGCGCCTACGCCAGTTGCAAGACAAGTTTGACCTGCGCGTCGTCCAGGGGCACGGTTCCCATCCACGCGTATTACGCGAAGCCGGTGCCGAAGATGCCGATATGCTGGTTGCCGTCACCAACTCTGACGAAACCAATATGGTCGCCTGTCAGATCGCTTATACGCTGTTTAACACCCCGAATCGTATTGCACGGATCCGGGCGCCGGATTATATCCGTGAGTCCGAGAAGCTATTCCATCCGGAGGCGGTACCCATCGACCACCTGATCTCACCGGAGCAGTTGGTTATCGATTACATCTACAAGCTGATCGAATACCCTGGCGCCTTGCAGGTGGTGAACTTTTCCGACGGCAAGGTCAGCATCGCCGCTGTGAAGGCCTATTATGGCGGCCCACTGGTGGGAAATGCTCTGTCTGCCATGCGTGAGCATATGCCACATATCGATACTCGCGTGGCGGCAATTTTCCGTCATGACCGCCCGATCCGCCCACAAGGCTCTACTATTATCGAAGCTGGCGATGAGGTGTTCTTCGTTGCCGCATCACAGCATATCCGCGCGGTAATGAGTGAGCTGCAGCGGCTCGAAAAGCCCTACAAACGCATCATGATCGTCGGCGGTGGTAACGTGGGTGCCGGACTGGCGCATCGGTTGGAAAAATCGTACAACGTGAAGCTGATTGAGAAAAACCAGCAACGCGCCGCCGAACTGGCAGAGCAACTGCACGATACCATCGTGTTTTACGGCGATGCCTCCGATCAGGAGCTGCTGGCCGAAGAGCATGTCGAGCAGGTAGACGTGTTTATTGCCATCACCAACGATGACGAAGCCAATATCATGTCTGCCATGCTGGCCAAACGCATGGGAGCCAAAAAGGTGATGGTCTTGATCCAGCGCCGTGCCTATGTCGATCTGGTCCAGGGCAGCGTGATTGATATCGCAATTTCGCCGCAGCAGGCCACTATCTCCGCGCTGCTAGGCCACGTGCGTAAAGCCGATATTGTCAGCGTCTCCTCGCTGCGCCGCGGCGTTGCCGAAGCCATTGAAGCGATTGCCCATGGCGATGAAAGCACCTCCAAGGTCGTAGGCCGTATGGTCGAAGAGATTAAACTGCCACCAGGTACCACCATTGGCGCGATAGTGCGTGGCGATGATGTGATCATTGCCAACGGCAACAGCCGGATCCAGCAAGGCGACCACGTGATCATGTTTATTACCGATAAGAAATTTGTACCAGACGTTGAGCGCCTGTTCCAACCAAGCCCGTTCTTCTTATAGATACTTAAATCATGCGAATGATTTTTTGACACGTCCCAAGTCGAGAATTAGGAAAAACAAAAAATTTTCCTATACTGATTGTGTCAAAGGGGAATTGCTTTGTTAAAATTGCGTTACTAATTTTTTGAGGGGTGTTCTGATGGGTATGTTAAAAGAGTTCCGCGAATTTGCCATGCGTGGCAACGTGGTCGATCTGGCAGTGGGTGTGATCATTGGTGCGGCATTCGGTAAAATCGTTTCTTCTCTGGTTGCCGACATCATCATGCCACCTTTGGGGTTGCTGATAGGTGGCGTTGATTTCAAACAGTTCCATCTGGTACTGCGTGAAGCCAAAGACAATGTCCCAGCAGTAGTGATGAACTATGGCTCTTTCCTGCAGAATATCTTTGATTTCGTGATCGTCGCCTTTGCGATCTTTATGGCTATCAAGTTAATGAACAAAATGCGCCGTAAAGAAGTTGAAGAGCCAGCCGCACCGCCTGCGCCAACGGCCGAAGAGAAGCTGCTGACAGAAATCCGCGATCTGCTGAGTCAACAACAACAGCCTAAGCTGTAATTCACCGCTTATAACGCTAAAAGCCATCTTACGATGATGGCTTTTTTGTGGCTTAAAACCAGAAGGCCAGTGGTAAATTGTCGTTGGGCAATTTACCACTGGCCTCCCAGTTACCGCCTTTTGCGTGTTTGTCTTTACGCCGGTAGCTGCCTTTCCCTTTACTGTTCTTCTCTACCCGTTGGCGGAAAAGAGGATCGTGTAGCAACGCCTCAATGGCATTGTCCTGGATCTTGCCTTTGGTATGACGATATTGGGTCATCATGGTCTTCCTGTTGGTTGATGATAATAAACGCGCCGATGATACTGCTGGCCAGATAAAAATTAAAGCCCCATACGCCGTTAAACCGCACTTTTGGCTTTCTCTTCGCTGGCTCCTTGCTCCAAAGCCTCCAGAATCGAGCAATAGTTGCTAGTGTGCTCACTACCACAGCAGGCATCGCTGAGCCTTTTCAGCGACTCACGCATTCTGGTTAACTCGGTCAGTTTGCTTTCAACCTCATGCAGCCGCGCATCAACGATAGACTTCGACTCTTCGCAGGTATGATGCTCTGGATCTACGCGGATCGACAGCAACTCGGCGATGGTTTCCAGCGTGAAGCCCAGCTGCTTGGCATAGCGGATAAAACGCAGGCGCTGTAAGTCCTGATCGCTATACAGCCGATAGCCGCCTTCGGTACGAACGTGGTGATCCATCATGCCTTGCTTCTCGTAATAGCGCACCGTATCTGGCGTTACGTCAGCCAACTTGGCTAATTGCCCAATTTTGAACATCATGACCTCTCCATGTTGCACTTATCACTGATAGCCTGAGCATAGCGGATGTGGGGAAGGATCTTAAGCATTGCCGGGAGGGAAAGCACATTTGGCTAGCTACAGACGTAAAAAAACCGGGCAAGCCCGGTTTTTCTACGCTTCCACAGATTACTCTGCAGTTGCTACTTCTGCTTGAGACTCAGCACGATCAACCAGCTCGATGTATGCCATCGGCGCGTTGTCGCCTGCGCGGAAGCCACACTTCAGAATGCGAGTGTAACCACCGGCACGGCTCGCAAAACGCGGGCCTAGCTCGTTAAACAGTTTTGCCACGATCTCGTTATCACGAGTACGGGCGAATGCCAGACGACGATTAGCAACGCTGTCGGTCTTGGCAAGAGTAATCAGCGGCTCAACAACGCGACGCAGCTCTTTCGCTTTTGGCAGGGTCGTCTTGATGATCTCATGACGAACCAAAGAGCCGGCCATGTTACGGAACATAGCCTGGCGATGGCTGCTGTTACGGTTCAGTTGACGACCACTCTTACGATGGCGCATGACCTTATCCTTCTCAGTAAAACCTTAACCTGTGATCCGGTTACTCGTCAGCAATGCTAGCCGGTGGCCAATTTTCCAGGCGCATGCCCAGAGAAAGTCCACGGGAAGCCAGCACGTCTTTAATCTCAGTAAGAGATTTTTTACCCAGGTTAGGCGTTTTCAACAGCTCAACCTCGGTACGCTGTACCAGATCACCGATGTAGTGGATAGCTTCTGCCTTAAGGCAGTTAGCAGAGCGGACAGTCAATTCCAGATCGTCAACAGGGCGCAGCAGGATCGGATCGAACTCTGGTTTCTCTTCTTTCACTTCCGGCTGACGTACATCACGTAGGTCAACGAAAGCTTCCAGTTGTTCAGCCAGAATGGTTGCCGCACGGCGGATCGCCTCTTCAGGATCGATCGTGCCATTGGTTTCCATCTCGATGACCAGCTTGTCCAGGTCGGTACGCTGTTCTACACGCGCTGCTTCAACATTGTAGGCAATACGCTCTACAGGGCTATAGCAGGCGTCAACCAACAGACGACCAATCGGGCGCTCATCTTCTTCCGAATGAATTCGGGCAGAAGCCGGCACATAACCACGACCGCGCTGAACTTTGATACGCATGCTGATAGCAGCGTTCTCATCGGTCAGGTGGCAGATAACGTGCTGCGGCTTGACGATTTCGACATCACCATCATGGGTAATGTCGGCAGCGGTCACAGGGCCAATGCCAGATTTATTCAGGGTAAGAATAACTTCATCTTTCCCTTGAACTCTCACCGCCAGCCCTTTCAGGTTGAGCAAGATCTCCAGGATATCTTCCTGTACGCCTTCTTTGGTGCTGTACTCATGTAGTACACCATCAATCTCAACCTCGGTCACCGCGCAACCCGGCATAGATGAAAGCAGAATACGGCGCAGTGCGTTGCCAAGAGTATGGCCAAAGCCACGCTCTAACGGCTCAAGGGTCACCTTGGCGTGCGTCGAACTGACTTGCTCGATATCTACCAGGCGCGGTTTTAGAAACTCTGTCACAGAACCCTGCATTGTGTCCTCTCTTTGAAACTCAAGCCTTACTTGGAGTAAAGCTCGACGATCAGGTGTTCGTTAATGTCGGCGGACAGATCGGTACGTTCAGGAATACGTTTGAACACACCTTCCATCTTCGCAGCATCAACTTCCAGCCAAGTCGGCTTTTCACGCTGCTCAGCCAGCTCCAGAGAAGCCTTAACACGAGACTGCTTTTTAGCTTTCTCGCGGATGCTGACTACGTCATTCGGAGATACCTGATAAGAAGCGATGTTAACAACGCGACCATTTACCATAACGGCTTTATGGCTAACCAGCTGACGTGATTCTGCACGAGTGGCGCCGAAGCCCATACGGTAAACTACGTTGTCCAGACGACCTTCCAGAAGGGTCAACAGGTTTTCACCGGTGTTGCCTTTCAGGCGGGTTGCTGCTTTGTAATAGTTACGGAACTGACGCTCCAGAACACCGTACATACGGCGAACTTTTTGCTTTTCACGTAACTGTACACCGTAGTCAGACAGACGCGGTTTACGCGCACCGTGTTGACCAGGTGGCTGTTCAATTTTGCACTTTGAATCTATCGCGCGAACGCCAGACTTCAGGAACAGGTCTGTGCCCTCGCGGCGGCTAAGCTTGAGCTTAGGACCCAAATATCTTGCCATTTTCTTTCTCCAACAATCCGAAAAGCAGGGGCGTTACACGCGACGCTTTTTCGGTGGACGACAACCGTTATGAGGAATCGGAGTCACATCGGTAATATTAGTGATGCGGAAACCAGCCGCGTTCAGAGCGCGGATAGTAGACTCACGACCAGGACCAGGTCCTTTGACCATAACTTCCAGGTTCTTGATACCGTATTCTTTAACTGCGTCAGCACAACGCTCGGCTGCAACCTGAGCTGCAAACGGAGTTGACTTACGAGAACCACGGAAACCGGAACCACCGGCTGTTGCCCAACCCAAAGCATTACCCTGACGATCGGTAATAGTCACAATGGTGTTGTTGAAAGAAGCATGGATATGAGCCACGCCGTCAGAGACTTGTTTTCTTACACGCTTACGTGTACGAACAGGTGCCTTTGCCATTATTCAATCACCCCGATTATTTCTTGATCGGTTTACGCGGACCCTTACGGGTACGTGCGTTGGTCTTAGTACGCTGACCGCGAACTGGCAGACCACGACGATGGCGTAAACCACGGTATGTACCAAGATCCATCAGACGCTTGATGCTCAGGGTAACTTCACGACGCAAATCACCTTCAACAGTGAATTTGGCAACTGCTTCACGCAGTTGTTCAATTTGCTCTTCAGACAGCTCACTGATCTTAACATTTTCAGCAATACCCGTCTCAGCACAGATAGACTGTGAACGAGTTTTGCCGATTCCGAAGATCGACGTTAACGCGATAACGGTATGTTTATGATCAGGAATGTTAATGCCTGCTATACGGGCCACTATGCACTCCTACTAATTTTTACGGCAACACCATTCTGAAAAGCCCGTTTTCAGGATACTCAAATAATGTTGCAGCTACATACAAAAGATTGGCTGGCTAATCTAGCCAGCTCAACCCAACTTTGCAAGAAAAATATGCGAGATAATCAGCCTTGACGCTGTTTATGCTTCGGCTCGGCGCTGCAAATCACACGAACGACACCGTTACGCTTAACGATTTTGCAGTTACGACATAATTTCTTGACGGAAGCACGAACTTTCATTTTTACTCTCCGTAACTTCTCAAACGCACCAGATTAGCGGTTATAGCCTTTCAGGTTTGCTTTCTTCAATGCAGACTCGTACTGACTTGACATCATCAGAGTTTGCACTTGAGCCATAAAGTCCATGATGACGACAACAACGATCAGTAGCGAGGTACCACCAAAGTAGAATGGTACTTTCATTGCATCACGCATGAACTCCGGGATCAGGCAGATGAAAGTAATGTACATCGCGCCCACCAGGGTTAAACGCGTCATCACTTTATCGATATATTTCGCCGTTTGCTCTCCCGGACGAATTCCTGGTACGAAGGCACCGGACTTCTTCAGGTTATCTGCTGTTTCACGCGGGTTGAAAACCAACGCCGTGTAGAAGAAACAGAAGAAGATGATTGCAGACGCATAGAGTAACACATAAAGCGGTTGTCCAGGCTGCAAATACAGCGAAATCGTTGTCAGCCAGTTCCAACCGGTACCGCCCCCAAACCATGATGCAATCGTGGCAGGGAACAGAATAATGCTGGAAGCGAAGATTGCTGGGATTACCCCTGCCATGTTCACTTTCAACGGTAAGTGTGTGCTCTGTGCTGCGTAAACACGACGACCCTGTTGACGTTTCGCATAGTTAACGACGATACGACGTTGACCACGTTCAATGAAAACAACGAAGAAGGTTACTGCAAACACTAATACTGCAACCAACAGCAACAAGAGGAAGTGCAGGTCGCCTTGCCGAGCTTGCTCAATAGTATGGCCAACAGCCGGCGGAAGACCCGCCACAATACCCGCGAAGATAATGATTGAGATACCGTTACCGATACCACGCTCAGTAATCTGCTCGCCCAGCCACATCAGGAACATTGTCCCGGTAACCAGACTCACAACCGCAGTAAAGTAGAACGCAAAGCCTGGGTTTAACACCAGGCCCTGCATACCAGGCATATTCGGCAGACCGGTAGCAATACCGATCGACTGGAATATGGCCAACACCAGCGTACCGTAGCGGGTGTACTGGCTAATCTTGCGACGGCCAGCCTCCCCTTCTTTCTTGATTTCCGCCAACGCTGGATGAACCACCGTCAGTAACTGGATAATGATCGAGGCCGAAATGTACGGCATGATCCCCAGAGCAAAAATAGAAGCACGGCTGAGAGCACCACCAGAGAACATGTTAAACATTTCAATGATGGTGCCTCTCTGCTGTTCGAGCAGTTTGGCAAGCACAGTGGCATCGATACCAGGAATCGGAATGAAAGAGCCAATGCGGAAAACAATCAGCGCGCCGATAACAAACAAAAGTCTGCGCTTCAGCTCACCGAGTCCGCCTTTAGCACTTTGAAAATCTAATCCTGGTTGCTTAGCCATCAGCTTACTTATTCCTCAATTTTACCGCCAGCAGCCTCGATAGCAACACGAGCGCCTTTGGTGACACGCAGACCACGCAGGGTAACCGGACGAGTGATTTCGCCAGAAAGCATAACTTTCGCGAACTCGATCTGGGTACCAACAACGTTAGCGGCTTTCAGCGTGTTCAGGTCGATTACGTCGCCTTCTACAAGAGCCAGTTCAGACAGACGAACTTCTGCCGTGATCATAGCTTTGCGAGAGGTGAAGCCGAATTTCGGCAAACGACGATATAAAGGCATCTGACCACCTTCAAACCCACGACGTACGCCACCGCCAGAACGTGAGTTCTGACCTTTGTGACCACGACCGGCGGTTTTACCCAGGCCAGAACCAATACCACGACCTACACGCTTAGGCGCATGCTTGGCACCTTCAGCCGGAGACAGAGTATTTAAACGCATCTGTTACTCCTCAACCTTAACCATGTAGGAAACCAGGTTGATCATACCGCGTACAGCAGGAGTATCCTCGCGCTCTACGGTGTGACCAATACGACGCAGACCCAGACCGAGCAGTGTAGCTTTATGCTTCGGCAGACGGCCAATGGAGCTGCGAACTTGTGTAACTTTGATAGTCTTAGCCATGGTCAATTACCCCAGAATGTCTGCAACGGATTTACCACGCTTGGCAGCGACCATTTCAGGAGACTTCATATTAGCCAAAGCGTCGATAGTTGCACGAACCACGTTGATCGGGTTGGTGGAACCATAAGCTTTAGCCAGTACGTTGTGCACCCCAGCAACTTCGAGAACGGCGCGCATTGCACCACCCGCGATGATACCGGTACCTTCATGAGCTGGCTGCATGAACACACGGGAACCCGTATGAGCACCTTTAACAGGGTGCTGCAGGGTGCCGCCGTTCAGCGCGACATTCATCATGTTGCGACGGGCTTTTTCCATCGCTTTCTGGATCGCTGCTGGAACTTCGCGTGCTTTGCCGTAGCCAAAACCAACGCGACCGTTACCATCACCAACTACTGTCAGTGCGGTAAAGCTGAAAATACGGCCACCTTTTACGGTTTTAGATACGCGGTTTACCGCGATCAGCTTTTCCTGCAGTTCGCCAGCTTGTTTTTCGATGTGAGCCATCTTAAACCTCTTCCTTAGAACTGAAGGCCAGCTTCACGGGCAGCATCTGCCAGTGCCTGGACTCGACCATGATATTGGAAACCGGAACGGTCAAAGGATACTTTCGCAATCCCTTTTTCCAACGCGCGCTCAGCCAGAGCTTTACCTACGGCTGCTGCTGCGTCTTTGTTACCGGAGTACTTCAATTGCTCAGTGATAGCTTTTTCTAAAGTAGAAGCGGCTACCAGAACTTCAGAACCATTTGGAGCAATGACCTGTGCGTAAATGTGACGCGGGGTACGATGTACCACCAGGCGGGTTGCACCCAGTTCTTTGAGCTTACGGCGTGCGCGGGTCGCACGACGGATACGAGCAGATTTCTTATCCATAGTGTTACCTTACTTCTTCTTAGCCTCTTTGGTACGCACGACTTCGTCGGCGTAACGGACACCCTTGCCTTTATAAGGCTCAGGACGGCGGTAGGCACGCAGATCTGCAGCAACCTGGCCAATAACCTGCTTATCAGCGCCTTTCAGCACGATTTCAGTTTGGCTTGGGCATTCAGCAGTAATACCTGCTGGCAGCTGGTGATCGATTGGGTGAGAGAAGCCCAGGGCTAAATTCACCACGTTGCCTTTAACAGCAGCACGATAACCAACACCTACCAGTTGAAGCTTCTTGGTGAAACCTTCGGTAACACCGACAACCATTGCGTTCAGCAGAGCGCGCGTGGTACCCGCTTGGGCCCATGCGTTAGCAAAACCTTCGCGTGGTGCGAAAGTCAGTGCGTTAGCTTCTTGCTTCACTTCAACGGCGTCATGGACTGTACGAGTCAGCTCGCCGTTCTTACCCTTAACCGAAATAACCTGACCGTTGAGTTTTACCTCTACGCCGGCAGGAATGACGACGGGTGCTTTTGCAACACGAGACATTCTTTCCTCCCGAATTAAGCTACGTAGCAGATAATCTCGCCACCAAGACCAGCTTGGCGAGCTGCACGATCGGTCATAACACCTTTAGAGGTAGAAATAACAGCGATACCCAGACCGGCCATAACTTTTGGCAGTGCATCTTTTTTCTTGTAGATGCGCAGACCTGGACGACTGATACGCTGAATGCTTTCTACCACTGCCTTACCCTGGAAGTACTTCAGTACCAGTTCCAGAACAGGCTTGGTGTCGCCTTCAATTTTGAAATCTTCAATAAAACCTTCTTCCTTCAGCACGTTGGCAATTGCCACTTTCAGCTTGGAGGAAGGCATGGTGACCGCAACTTTGTTCGCGGCTTGACCGTTACGGATACGGGTCAGCATATCCGCGATCGGATCTTGCATGCTCATCTGTCTTTACTCCCGTGATTCAATTGGTAATTACCAGCTAGCCTTTTTCAAGCCTGGTACTTCACCGCGCATAGCGGCTTCACGTAGCTTGATACGGCTCAACCCGAATTTGCCCACATAACCATGTGGACGGCCAGTTTGACGGCAGCGTTTACGCTGACGAGACGGGCTGGAATCACGCGGCAGAGACTGGAGCTTGAGAACAGCATCCCAACGATCTTCGTCAGAAGAGTTCACACCAGAAATGATAGCTTTCAATTCCTCGCGTTTAGCGCGGTACTTGTCAGCCAGTTTCACGCGAACGACTTCGCGTGCTTTCATTGATTGCTTAGCCATCAGTAACCCTGCCTTACTTGCGGAACGGGAAGTTAAAAGCAGCCAACAGCGCGCGGCCTTCATCATCAGATTTCGCAGAAGTGGTAATGGTAATATCCAAACCACGAACGCGATCGACTTTGTCGTAGTCGATTTCTGGGAAGATGATTTGCTCACGCACACCCATGCTGTAGTTACCACGGCCATCGAATGACTTAGCGGACAAGCCACGGAAGTCACGGATACGTGGAACAGCAATGGAAATCAGACGCTCAAAGAACTCCCACATGCGTTCGCCACGCAGAGTTACTTTACAGCCGATCGGATAGCCCTGGCGGATTTTGAAGCCTGCAACAGATTTGCGTGCTTTGGTGATGAACGGCTTTTGACCGGAGATAGCTGCCAAGTCAGCTGCTGCATTATCCAGCAGTTTCTTGTCAGCGATCGCTTCACCAACACCCATATTCAGGGTGATCTTCTCGACCCGAGGGACTTGCATGACAGAGTTGTAATCAAACTGAGACATCAGTTGTTTGACTACCTCGTCTTTGTAGTAATCATGCAGTTTCGCCATCGTCATACTCCAAATTACTTGATAGTTTCGCTATTTGATTTGAAGAAACGGACTTTTTTGCCGTCTTCGAATCTAAAGCCTACACGGTCAGCCTTACCGGTAGCCGAGTTGAACAGCGCAATGTTGGAAACCTGAATAGCAGCTTCTTTTTCAACAATGCCACCTGGTTGGTTCAGGGCCGGGACCGGCTTCTGATGTTTCTTAACCAGGTTGATACCTTCAACAATGACCTTACCAGCAGACAGGACATTTTTTACTTTACCGCGTTTACCTTTGTCTTTCCCGGTAAGCACGATAACTTCGTCATCACGACGGATTTTCGCTGCCATGGTTCGCTCCTTAGAGTACTTCTGGTGCCAGAGAGATAATTTTCATGAACTTCTCATTACGCAGTTCACGAGTTACCGGCCCAAAAATACGCGTACCGATAGGTTGCTCGCTGTTATTGTTTAAAATAACGCATGCATTACCATCGAAGCGAATGACAGAACCGTCCGGGCGACGTACACCCTTCTTGGTGCGCACCACTACCGCCTTCAGCACATCGCCTTTCTTCACCTTACCGCGAGGAATTGCTTCCTTGATGGTAATTTTGATGACGTCGCCGATGCCTGCGTAGCGACGGTGCGAGCCACCTAGAACCTTGATACACATTACGCGACGTGCACCGGAGTTGTCGGCCACGTTCAGCATAGTCTGTTCTTGGATCATGTTAGTGCTCCGCTAATGTCAACTACAACTTTAGGACCCATTACTAGGTCGTTGAAAAGCCCCATAACCGAGGGCGCAGCATTATAACACCGCTTCCAGAGTATGGGTAGAAAAAATAAACGGCTCACTTTCTGAGCCGTTTATTAAGTTAGAGTCAGCTACTCTATTACAGAATCGCTTTATCTACAATGCGAACCAACGTCCATGACTTAGTCTTGGACAGTGGACGGCATTCGCGGATTTCTACCACGTCGCCGATACCACATTCGTTGTTCTCATCATGTACATGCAGCTTAGTCGTACGCTTGATGAATTTCCCGTAGATCGGGTGCTTCACCGTACGTTCGATAGCAACAACCATGGATTTCTCCATTTTGTCACTAACAACACGACCTTGCAGAGTACGGATAATATCAGTCATTTTACGCACCCGCCTTTTCAGTCAGTAAAGTCTTAACGCGTGCGACATTACGACGCACTTGTTTCAACAGGTGAGTTTGTTGCAGTTGGCCACTCGCCGCCTGCATGCGTAAGTTGAATTGCTCACGCAGCAGGTTGAGCAGCTCAGTGTTCAGCTCTTCAACACTTTTTTCACGCAGCTCTTGTGCTTTCATTACATCACCGTCTTAGTTACAAAGGTGGTTTTGATCGGCAGTTTAGCTGCTGCCAGCTTGAACGCTTCACGGGCGACTTCTTCTGGAACGCCGTCCATTTCGTACAGGACTTTGCCAGGTTGGATCAGGGCAACCCAATATTCCACGTTACCCTTACCTTTACCCATACGCACTTCAAGAGGCTTCTCGGTGATTGGTTTGTCCGGGAATACACGGATCCAAATCTTACCTTGACGCTTCACTGCACGAGTCATTGCACGACGAGCTGCTTCGATTTGACGAGCAGTCAGACGGCCACGGCCAACAGCTTTCAGACCGAAAGTGCCGAAGCTAACATCCGTACCTTGCGCCAGACCACGGTTGCGGCCCTTGTGCACCTTACGGAATTTTGTACGCTTTGGTTGTAACATCAGCGACTCTCCTTACTTGCGGCCTTTACGCTGCTGCTTTTTAGGTTGAGCAGCCGGTTCCGGTTGTTCAACTGCAGCCATACCACCCAGGATCTCACCTTTGAAGATCCATACCTTAACGCCGATTACACCATAAGTGGTGTGCGCTTCAGATGTGTTGTAATCGATATCCGCACGCAGTGTATGCAACGGAACACGACCTTCACGGTACCATTCGGTACGCGCGATTTCAGCACCGCCAAGACGGCCGCTTACTTCAACTTTGATACCTTTAGCGCCAAGACGCATTGCGTTCTGTACAGCACGCTTCATAGCACGACGGAACATAACGCGACGTTCCAGCTGTGAAGTGATGCTGTCAGCAACCAATTTTGCGTCCAGTTCCGGTTTACGGACTTCGGCGATGTTAATTTGCGCAGGAACGCCAGCGATATCCGCTACGACCTTACGCAGTTTTTCGACATCTTCACCTTTCTTGCCGATAACGATGCCAGGACGAGCGGTGTGAATAGTCACACGGATGCTCTTCGCTGGACGCTCGATAACGATGCGAGAAACGGAAGCTTTCGCCAGTTCTTTAGTCAAGAATTGGCGAACTTTAAAGTCGCTGTCCAGGTTGTCAGCGAATTCTTTGGTATTCGCATACCAAGTAGAGTTCCAAGGTTTGACAATACCCAGGCGAATACCATTAGGATGTACTTTCTGACCCATTGCTAGTCTCCAGAGTCTCAGCGATCGGACACAACCACAGTAATGTGGCTGGTGCGCTTCAGGATGCGATCTGCACGACCTTTTGCACGAGGCATAATGCGCTTCATGCTTGGGCCTTCGTCTACGAAGATTTTCGTGACTTTCAGATCATCGATGTCAGCGCCATCGTTGTGTTCTGCGTTAGCAATGGCAGACTCCAGCACTTTCTTGACCAGACCAGCAGCTTTCTTGTTGGTGTAGGCCAGAGTTTCCAGAGCTTGCGACACTTTCTTACCGCGGATCAGGTCTGCAACAAGGCGAACCTTCTGAGCAGAAGAACGAGCGTGGCGATGTTTAGCGATAGTTTCCATCTCTTCCTCCTACCTTAGCGCTTTTTAGCTTTTTTATCAGCCGCATGGCCGCGATAAGTACGAGTCGGCGCGAATTCACCCAGTTTGTGACCGACCATTTCATCGGAAACAAATACTGGTACGTGCTGACGACCATTATGGACAGCGATGGTCAAACCGATCATGTTAGGAAAGATCGTTGAACGACGGGACCAAGTGCGCAAAGGCTTCTTGTCACCGCTTTCCACCGCTTTCTCTACCTTCTTCAGCAAGTGCAGGTCAATAAAAGGACCTTTCTTGAGAGAACGTGGCATGGCTTATCCTCTAATTATTTTTTACTACGGCGACGTACGATGAACTTGTCAGTACGCTTGTTGCTACGGGTCTTCTTACCTTTGGTCTGAACGCCCCACGGAGTTACCGGGTGCTTACCAAAGTTACGACCTTCACCACCACCGTGCGGGTGATCGACTGGGTTCATCGCCGTACCGCGAACGGTAGGACGAATACCACGCCAACGTGCAGCACCTGCTTTACCCAGAACGCGAAGCATATGTTCAGCGTTACCGACTTCACCCAGGGTGGCGCGGCAATCAACTGGAACTTTACGCATTTCGCCAGAGCGCAGACGCAGAGTTACGTAGGAACCATCACGTGCGACGATCTGAACGTAGGCACCAGCAGAACGAGCCAGCTGGCCGCCTTTACCTGGTTTCATTTCTACGTTATGAACCGTTGAACCTACTGGGATGTTGCGCATAGGCAGGGTGTTACCCGCTTTGATTGCAGCATCAACACCAGATTGGATCTGGTCACCAGCTTTCAGGCCTTTCGGCGCCAGGATATAACGGCGTTCGCCGTCTTTGTACAGAACCAGCGCGATGTTCGCGGAACGGTTCGGATCGTACTCCAGACGCTCAACCACAGCAGGGATACCATCTTTGTTGCGTTTGAAGTCAACCAGACGATAATGTTGCTTGTGGCCACCACCGATATGACGGGTGGTGATACGGCCATTGTTGTTACGACCACCGCTTTTGCTCAGTTTCTCAAGCAGCGGGGCATAAGGTTTACCCTTGTGCAGCTCAGGGTTAACCACTTTAACAACGTGGCGACGACCCGGAGATGTAGGTTTACATTTAACAATTGCCATTGTTCTTACTCCTCCGACTTACTCTGCGCCGCCGATGAAGTCCAAGTTCTGGCCTTCCTTCAGGGTGACGTAAGCTTTTTTCCAGTCGCTACGACGACCAACACGCTGACCTTGACGCTTCACTTTCCCTTTTACTACCAGGGTGTTAACGTCTTCGACTTCGACTTCAAACAGTTTCTGCACTGCAGCTTTAATTTCTGCTTTGGTCGCGTCTTTGGCAACTTTGAGTACGATGGTGTTGCTTTTTTCCATCGCAGCGGATGCTTTTTCAGATACGTGCGGTGCACGCAGCACTTTCAGCAAACGTTCTTCACGGATCATGCCAGCATCTCCTCAACTTGCTTCACAGCATCAGCAGTCATAACCACTTTGTCGAAGGCGATCAGGCTAACTGGGTCGATACCTGCTACATCGCGCACGTCAACCTTGTACAGGTTACGAGCTGCCAGGAACAGATTCTCATCCAGTTCACCGGTCACGATCAGCACATCTTCCAGGGCCATATCTTTCAGTTTCTGTGCCAGCAGCTTAGTTTTAGGCGCTTCTACAGAGAACTTCTCGACAACGATCAGACGATCTTGACGTACCAGTTCGGACAGGATGCTTTTCAGCGCGCCGCGGTACATCTTTTTGTTTACTTTCTGACTGTGGTCTTGTGGCTTCGCAGCGAAGGTTACACCACCAGAACGCCAGATCGGGCTCTTTACAGTGCCTGAACGCGCACGGCCTGTACCTTTCTGGCGCCACGGTTTTTTACCGGAACCAGTCACTTCAGCACGGGTCTTCTGAGCACGGGTACCTTGACGGGCACCTGCTGCATAAGCAACAACAACCTGGTGTACCAGCGCTTCGTTGAAATCACGACCGAAGGTAGTTTCGGAAACAGTCAGCGCGCTTTGCGCGTCTTTCAATACTAATTCCATTGCTATCCCCTTACGCCTTCACAGCTGGTTTAACGATCAGGTTGCCACCGGTTGCGCCCGGTACAGCACCCTTAACCAGCAGCAGGTTGCGCTCAGCGTCAACACGTACTACGTCCAGGCTTTGAACGGTTACACGCTCGTCACCCAGGTGGCCAGCCATTTTCTTGCCTTTGAACACTTTGCCCGGAGTCTGGTTCTGACCGATAGAACCCGGAACGCGGTGAGACAAGGAGTTACCGTGGGTTGCATCCTGAGTACGGAAGTTCCAGCGCTTTACAGTGCCAGCAAAACCTTTACCTTTGGAAGTACCGGTAACATCGACTTTTTTAACGTCAGCGAAGATTTCTACGCTGATTTCTTGACCTGCAGCGAACTCTTGACCTTCTTCAAGGCGGAATTCCCACAGACCACGGCCAGCTTCGACGCCAGCTTTAGCGAAATGACCCGCTTCCGGTTTGGTCACACGGTTAGCTTTTTTGCTACCGGTAGTGACCTGAATGGCACGGTATCCGTCGTTGTCCAGGTCTTTAACCTGAGTCACGCGGTTCGCTTCAATTTCAATCACGGTTACTGGGATAGAAACGCCATCTTCAGTGAAGATACGAGTCATGCCCACTTTTTTACCGACTAAACCAATCATTGTTTCAACCTCTCAATCGTCAATGACCTGATTAACCCAGGCTGATCTGCACGTCTACACCGGCAGCCAGATCCAGACGCATCAGAGCATCAACGGTTTTCTCAGTTGGCTCAACGATGTCAACCAGACGCTTGTGAGTGCGGATCTCGTACTGATCACGCGCGTCTTTGTTGACGTGCGGGGAGATCAGAACGGTAAAGCGCTCTTTGCGAGTTGGCAGCGGGATCGGACCACGGACTTGCGCACCAGTGCGCTTGGCAGTCTCGACGATTTCCGCAGTTGATTGATCGATCAGACGATGATCAAACGCTTTCAGGCGGATACGGATTCTTTGGTTCTGCATGAGACCAGAGCTCCAATTATTTATAAACGTAAATAATTACTCCTCACACCCATTTCGATTGATGGGGGAGTGTAATCGTCAACATATAACCCCCATATCGGGAGTATTGTTCGAAGGGCAAAACGTTCTTGCCAATCGACTGATTCGCTAAAATCAGGCTTACCAAGATTAGGTAAGCCCGCGCATTATACGCAAACCAGGCCAGGTTGCAAGCCACGGATGGAAATATGCTCAGAATGAGCGGTATTTAATGAGTTTTCCCCCCTCCCCCGACCCTCTCCTCTAGTGATAGGGAGCCGATCGGCACTATTGGCAAGTGCAGGAGATAATCTGTAACGGGAGAATGTGAGGGCTGTTATGGCGTTAAAGCTGATCTGTAATAGTGGAATATAAAGGAAGAATGTCTCAGTTAAGTTACAGCACGGACTGTCCCTCTCCCTGTGGGAGAGGGTTCGGGGGGCATTCAGTCTTTGCGTTCCAGCACTTGCGCCTGGCAATAGTTTTGGATGCCAAGCCGCTCAATCAAGCTCAGCTCAGTCTCCAACCAGTCGATATGCCCTTCCTCATCGGCCAAGACTTCTTTCATCAGATCGCGGCTGACATAATCATGGATAGAGTCGGCATAGGCGATACCTTCCCGCAGGTTCTTGGCGCCGTCCAGCTCCAGGGCCAAATCAGACCTCAGCATCTCTTCGACATCTTCACCGATATTCAGCTTGCCGAGATCTTGCAGGTTCGGTAACCCTTCAAGGAACAGGATACGCTCGATGTAGCGATCGGCATGTTTCATCTCATCGATCGACTCGTGATATTCCTTCTCATTGAGACGCATCAGGCCCCAATTTTTGAACATACGCGCGTGCAGGAAGTATTGATTGATGGCAACCAGCTCGTTACCGAGCAGCTTGTTGAGGTGAGCAATGATCTTTTTATCGCCTTTCATAGGTAAATCCTCCTGGGCAGTTCTAAAAGTGTAGAAGCTGCGGGCCAAGAGTCAAAAAATAACCCTACTATTTATTAGGCGACTTCATGCATATGAATCAGGGTTGCGCGTTCCTCCACCATAATTTGCCTTGCCTGACGAATGCATTTACCGCAGTCAGTTCCAATCGGCACCAGCTCACGTAGTTGCTTCATGGTATGGGGATTGTGCTGACGCACCGCCTTACGGATCGCTTTGTCAGACACAGCATTACACAGACATACGTACATAGAGAGACTCACTTCTTAACCGATGCAGTAAGTCTAAATAAGAATCGTTTTTATTTCAATTAAGATTGGTAAAAAATTGTATAAAAAAAGGGCACCGAAGTGCCCTCTTTTAGTGCTTATAAATTATTCGCGATTAAGCGATAACTTTAGCAACAACGCCCGCACCTACAGTACGGCCGCCTTCACGGATTGCGAAACGCAAGCCTTGGTCCATCGCGATTGGGTGGATCAGGGTAACAACCATGTTCACGTTATCGCCTGGCATTACC
>NZ_LXKR01000047.1:0-22445 GCF_001692375.1 Serratia sp. 14-2641
GATCGACCTGAGAAATAGGTCGATCATCATGGGTAAAGGATGTTAAAAAGTGTTCACCATGTCCTTGAACACCTGTCTACCATGTCCCCGGTCTGTACACGGGAGAGGGTTAGGGGGCAGTTCACTAGTTGGCTGTGGTATCAAACTCCGGTGCCGGGCAGTTGTAGCCAAACTTGGTCCCCCACTCAAACTGGGTGCCGTTCTTGATATAACGCTGATACAGCGCCCGGCCAGTCTTGGCGTCGCGGGCTATCACCCAACCAGCGGCATTACACAGCACGGCTGCATAAGCCTGGCTTTTCGGTGGCAGCAGATCGGCGGCCTTTTGTGCCAGATCCACCGCCTGCCAGCGGTAATGCAGGAAACGGTTATCCTCGTCTGGCAACGATTTTTTGGCCCGTGCCGCTTCCGCCGCGCTGATCCAACTCTTGTCTTTGATATCCTTGGTGTTGAAAGCATCCCCCAGATAGGAATACCCCGCGCCATAAATATTGTAATCCGGCGTCATTTCGTAACCGGTGAAATCCAATCCCTGCGAGCGCAACAGCGCCGCCGCCTGATAGTAGCTTTTGGCGCGTGCGTTCTTATCCGCCGATTTATCCTTCGCCGCTTTCATCAGGTTGGCAAAGTCCTGCGCCGCCTGGCGGTAGTTCGGAATGGCAAAGTAGTTCACCGCTTCCTCATAGCGGCCAGCGCGCATCATGCGCCGTGCCAGCAATTCACGCAGTTGAACCTCTTGGGTGATCCGCTCGCCATTGTATTCGTCGGGTTTGACCGGCTTGAGCGGCGTGGTGGGCGCTGGTGCATGCTTATCCACAAAGCCTTTCAGCTCATCGACCGTCAGCACCCGCTCGGCGATATCCGCCACGTCTGCCCAGTAGTTTTCTTTGCCGCGATACATCAGGTCCATCGCTTGCAGATAGTCGCCACGGTTCAGCGCCAGAATGGCCTGCTCGCCGGCAACTCGGCAATCCGGCACGATCATTTCGGCTGCGAAGTCTTCGTTACGCTGTTCTCCCCAGCTTTCATCGGTAGGGAATGCGGCTGCGGCTTTGGCATAGGCGGCAGTGGCGGCTTTCACATCACCATCACGCAGGGCCATTTTGGCACGTAACCACCAGGCTAAACCGCCATCACCCGCATTTTTCAGCAGGTTGGCCGCCATGGCATATTGCCCGGAACGATAGGCCAGCGCCGCCAGCCGGTCGCTACCGGTGAAACCACTTTTAACCGAGTCATTGAGCAACGTCAGGGTCTGATCGACAAGCTGTTTGGCGCCGGTCTCACCGTTAATGATGCCGGACATCTCCAGATTACTGCTGCGGGCGAACAGCTCAATGGTGACCAACTGCTGCACCAGCGGATCGTGAATGGCCTGTTTTAACGCCTCTACATGCTGCGGGTTGATCAAATAGCTGGAGATATACTGCAACGAAAGCCCACCATCGGGATCGCCTTGAGCGGCCTGCTGGGCATACAGCTGTGCCGCCGGAGCGATTTCCCCGAGCCACAAATGAATACGTGCCTGCTGGCCCAGGCTACTCAGCGCCAGTTGATCGGGATCGGCAGTACCACTTTTCACCTGGTCGATCACCTGCTGGAAGGCGGCCAGGGCCTGCTCAAGCTGAGCTTTCTCCGGATGTTTCACCACCGGCTCGCTACCGGATTCGTTTTCCGGCGTGCCATGATCGTCCATCAGCAGGCGGCCAAGCGAGTATTGCGCCCGTAACCCCCATGCTCCCTGCTCGGCGGCTGGCAATGCCAACACCTGCTGGAAATATTGCGACGCCCGAGGATCTTCTGCGGCAAAGGCTACCGCCCCCAGCGTATATAAGCGCGCGGCATTCGATAGCCCTTGCGCATTCACCGCGTCGGCTTCTTCTACGGTCTTGGTTGCCCGCATTTGGGCAATGGCTTGCTGCTCCGGCGAGAGGGGCATCGGTTTTGGCGGTGTCGCCGGTGCTTCGGCCTGCCAGCGTGGCAGCTGTGGGTCTACCGGCACCAGACGGGTGGCTTCGAAAGCGAAGTTGCCCTCAGGCATATACAGCAGGGTGCCGTTGCGGTTGACCAGCAGGCGGTTGGGGAAGTCCGGCCCACAGGCCTGGCCGCTCAGCGGCACCATCAATGCTGCAGCGATCAGTGATGCTAACGGGAGCGCACGGCGACGGTGCCCTGCTGTGTGCAAATCAAGGTATGACATGGGTACCTCCTGGCATGATCTGTTGGCAGCGTAGCCAGCCCAAGGGGCGTGATTGCCCTGCTCGTAGCTGATCGCCGCTAATGCGGATAAAGCGTTGGGATTCCGATGGTGTTGCCAACTGGTAATGTCCTACTGCGTCGGCGGCCAGGCAACCTTCTGCCTGAATGTGGATCTCACGCGGTAACGGCGCATCCATCGGTCCCTGATTCTCAATAATCAAATCATACAGCCCATTTTGCTGTGGCTGCGGCAAAAACTTAACCTGCCAGTTAGTGAGCAAGGGCTGATGCTGGATCACTGCCCGTAGCGTCGCCATCGACCAGGCGCGGCGATCGGTTTCCAGTGGCAGGCGGAACCAGATAATGCCGCGCAGACGTGGCAGTGGGCGTTGTGCGAGCTGCTGCAAAAAATCGGCAACCTGCTGCGGAGCCACGGTCAGTTCCTGGACCTTGCCCGCCACGCGCTGCGAGGCTTCGCTCTCAACCAGAGCCCCCTGGGCATCGAACCCAAGCAGAGCCATGCCGTAGGCTGGCAGAGCGATACGGAAGGGTTTAGGGCTAAGGCGCGCGTACTGGCGTGTCCACTCCTGCGCCAACCGGCCGTCGAATAAACCTTGGGTGGGGGAGAGCACCGCATGCACCTGAAGCACCGAGCTGTCTACCTGTTGCAGTACGCCGGGCAGCGCTGGGGAGCCGATCCAGGCGGGCAGGGCGGTGATGCCTAGCTGTAACGAAGAGGGAAGCCGTTGGCGAAGTTGGCGCAGAAATTGTTGATATTTGGGCAGCCGGGCAGTGGCGGCGTCATGGTCAATCTCCACGCCAATCACGGGTAAACCGGCCGCCTGCCAGCGTTGCAGCTGTTGCTGCAGACGTGCATAGATGGCGGCCTCATCCAACTGCATCAGTTGCCCGTCTACCCGCACTACCAGCCATAGCGGACGGCCATCCTGTTTCAGCAGGGCGGTATTGACCGTGATGTCCCGTAAACCCTCACGGGGATGTACCTGCAAACCCAACACGCGCAGGGTAGTAAACAGGTCACGGCTGGCAGCCAGCGCCTCGGCATGCTGAGGTGTCCACACCCTTTGCCAAACGTAGGCCTGCTGATCCCAAGGTTGATGAAGGTTCATTGCCTGGTAGCGCCCAACATACCAGGCCATTATTGCGAGCAGCATAACGACGATCAGGGCTATCCAACGTTTCATTTTTGCCAGCAATCGCCCTGAGCCCGGAAGCCGCAGGCGCGCATAAAGTTGCCGACTTCCCCACGTTCACGTGCTGCCAATCCGGTAGTATCCAGTTGCCAATGTTGCACCTGTGGCAATTGGCGTTGGGCATCTTCCATCAGATACAGCCCCACGCCACGGCGGCGTGTCACTTCGCGCACCAGCAGATCGTGCAATTGGGCGCTCTGGCCCTCTATCTCGATTTTTACCGCCCCTAGCAGCCGCTCGTTAAATCGGGCGGCAAACAGTGCTCTACCCTCCTCCAGCCAGCTTAGCCACTGCGCAGGTTGTTGATGTGGCCAGATTTTACCAAGGTCGATAAGGTCTTGTGGGGACAAGCTGGTCAAGCGTTCAATGGTCAGTTTCATGCCGGATTTCCGCACCGATAAGGGATGTCGACAGTGTAATGGATCTTGCACAGAGCGTTGTGTAAGTTTTTCTATACGAGGTCTGCGCGAAATGTTTTTTGCTGCGGGCATTTTCCGAGTAAACGATTGGTTAATGAGGTGTTAACCAGCATATCACGCTGTTCCTTGCGCTAAACAGCGCAGAATTAATCCGGATTTTATCCTGTTTACACCGCTTGTTTCTGGTATTGGGAGTTGCTTTGCAGAAGAAAACTCCTGTTTAATGGCATGAAAAATAAAGTCTTATTAGAAAATATTGTCGCGAATCTACCTAAATCATTATTACTTATAGATAAAAGCGATTTACCGGCGTTTTGCAAGCCACGGTCAGTTGGACGTTACTTGCAATCTGCCGGGTAGAAACAATGATTAGGTGTGACAAATACAACAGAAACACTCACAACGACAGATGGGGATTATGCGGATGAAATTAACAAAGGGTAAAGCGCTGCTGGCCGGTTGTATCGCGATGGCTATCGGCCATGTCGCTGTGGCAAAAGACATCAAGATTGCCGTAGTGGGCGCCATGTCCGGCCCGGTGGCGCAGTATGGTGATATGGAGTTCACCGGTGCACGTCAGGCAATTGCCGATATCAACGCCAAAGGCGGGATCAAGGGCGATAAGCTGGTGGCGGTAGAGTATGACGATGCCTGTGACCCGAAACAGGCGGTGGCGGTAGCCAACAAGGTCATCAATGACGGCATTCGTTACGTGATCGGCCACCTGTGCTCGTCTTCGACCCAGCCGGCTTCCGACATCTATGAAGACGAAGGCGTGATCATGATCACTCCGGCGGCGACCAACGCCGATCTGACCACCCGTGGTTACAAGATGATCATGCGCACCACCGGCCTGGATTCCGATCAGGGTCCAACGGCTGCCAACTACATCCTCAACGAGATTAAGCCCAAGCGTATCGCCGTGGTCCACGACAAGCAGCAATACGGTGAAGGCCTGGCGCGTTCAGTGCGTGACAGCCTGAAAAAGCAGGGTACCGACGTAGTGCTGTTTGAAGGTATCACCGCTGGTGACAAAGATTTCTCTACCCTGGTGGCTCGCCTGAAGAAAGAAAACGTCGATTTCGTCTACTTCGGCGGTTACTACCCGGAGATGGGGCAGATCCTGCGTCAGGCCAAACAGGCGGGCATGACTACTCGCTTCATGGGGCCGGAAGGTGTGGGTAACTCCTCGCTGTCCAATATCGCCGGTGCTGCGTCTGAAGGCATGCTGGTGACGCTGCCAAAACGTTACGATCAGGTGCCAGCCAACCAGCCGGTAGTTGATGCATTAAAAGCCAAGAAGCTGGATCCGACAGGGCCATTTGTCTGGACCACCTATGCGGCACTGCAATCGCTGGTCACCGGGATGGAGCGTAGCGGTAGCCAGGAGCCAGCAGATATCGTCAAAGATCTGAAAACCGGCCAACCGGTGGCAACCGTGATGGGGCCACTGAGCTGGGATGACAAAGGCGATCTGAAAGGCTTCGAGTTCGGGGTGTTTGAATGGCATGCCGACGGCTCATCAACGCCGATTAAATAAGCCCGTTTAAGGTGGCCTCTGCGCTTTTTGGGCGCGGAGGCCACCTCGACAGCAAAATCTACAAACCGGGAATTCCCGGAGCCTGCAACGCCAGCAGGCCGTTGGGCCGCTCTTTGTCGGCCAGTACAACACCTTAGAAGGTCAGAGTATGTCAGAGCAGTTTCTCTATTTTCTGCAGCAGATGTTCAACGGCGTGACGCTGGGCAGCACCTATGCATTGATCGCCATCGGTTACACCATGGTCTACGGCATTATCGGCATGATCAACTTCGCCCACGGCGAGGTATATATGATCGGCAGCTATGTCTCCTTTATCGTGATCGCCGCCCTGATGATGATCGGCATCGACGTGGGTTGGCTGCTGATCGGCGCAGCGTTCCTGGTGTCGATCGTGATTGCCAGCGCCTATGGCTGGAGCATCGAGCGGGTGGCCTACAAACCGGTGCGCAACTCCAAGCGCCTGATTGCGCTGATTTCCGCCATCGGGATGTCGATATTCCTGCAAAACTACGTCAGCCTGACGCAGGGTTCACGTGATGTGGCGCTGCCAAGCCTGGTCACCGGCCAGTGGGTGCTGGGTGAGAGCAACGGCTTTGCCGCGACCATCAGCACCATGCAGCTCATCATCTGGGTGGTCACCTTCCTGGCGATGCTGGCATTGACGATGTTTATCCGTTATTCGCGTATGGGCCGCGCCTGCCGTGCCTGTGCGGAAGATTTGAAGATGGCCAGCCTGCTGGGCATCAATACCGACCGGGTGATTTCGCTCACCTTCGTGATCGGCGCGGTGATGGCGGCGGTGGCGGGCGTGTTGCTCGGCCAATTCTACGGCGTGATCAACCCTTACATCGGCTTTATGGCCGGGATGAAAGCCTTCACCGCTGCGGTACTGGGCGGGATTGGCAGCATTCCTGGGGCGATGATCGGCGGGCTGGTGCTGGGCGTGGCTGAAGCGCTCACCTCGGCCTATCTGAGCACCGAATACAAAGACGCGGTGTCCTTCGCCTTGCTGATTGTGGTGTTGCTGGTGATGCCAACCGGTATCCTTGGGCGTCCGGAGGTTGAGAAAGTATGAAACTCGGTCTGCTTAACGCCTGTATTGCCACGGTCGTGCTGTTTGTCATGGCCTCCTTCCTGATGGGGATGCAACTGAGCCTCGACGGCACCAAGCTGGTGGTGCACGGCGCTGCCGAAGTGCGCTGGATGTGGATTGGTATCGGTTGTGTGGTGGTATTTTTCTTCCAACTGCTGCGTCCGCTGATGCAGCACGGGATGAAAAAAATCTCCGGTCCGGCGTTCGTATTACCCAGCTTTGACGGCTCCACAACGCGCCAGAAGGTGCTGGCAGCGGCGATCATCATTGCCGCCGTAGTCTGGCCGTTCCTGGTATCGCGCGGCACGGTGGATATTGCCACCCTGACGCTGATCTACGTCATGCTGGGGCTGGGCCTGAACGTGGTGGTTGGCCTTTCCGGCCTGTTGGTGCTGGGTTACGGCGGCTTTTACGCCATCGGTGCCTATACCTACGCATTGCTGAACCATTATTACGGCCTGGGATTCTGGGAAAGCCTGCCGCTGGCGGGGATCGTCACCGCCATTTTCGGCTTCCTGCTCGGTTTCCCGGTGTTACGCCTGCGGGGAGACTATCTGGCGATCGTCACGCTCGGCTTTGGTGAAATCGTCCGCATCCTGCTGCTGAACAACACCGAAATTACCGGTGGGCCGAACGGCATCAGCCAGATCCCGAAACCCACCTTTTTTGGTCTGGAGTTTAACCGCAGCGCCCGCGACGGTGGCTGGGATACCTTCCATAACTTCTTTGGCCTGAAATACGATCCCAGCGACCGCATCGTGTTCCTCTACCTGGTAGCGCTGCTGCTGGTGATATTGACGCTGTTTGTGATTAATCGCCTGCTGCGCATGCCGCTGGGCCGTGCCTGGGAAGCGTTGCGCGAAGATGAAATTGCTTGCCGTTCACTGGGCTTGAGCCCGACCAAAATCAAACTGACCGCCTTCACCATCAGTGCCGCCTTTGCCGGTTTCGCCGGTACGCTGTTTGCCGCACGTCAGGGGTTTGTCAGCCCGGAATCCTTCACCTTTGTGGAGTCGGCCTTTGTGCTGGCGATCGTGGTGTTGGGCGGCATGGGCTCACAGTTTGCGGTGATCCTGGCGGCGATCCTGCTGGTAGTGTCCCGTGAGATGATGCGCGATCTGAATGAATACAGCATGTTGCTGCTGGGGGCGCTGATGGTGTTGATGATGATTTGGCGGCCACAGGGGCTGCTGCCTATGAAACGCCCGCAGTTGAAGCTGAAAGTGGCTGATATCAAAGCCGTGAAGGGGGAGCAGGCATGAGTACTCAACCTTTACTGGCGGTAGCCGGGCTTTCGATGCGTTTTGGTGGTTTGCTGGCGGTAAACAACGTCGCGCTGGAACTGCATCAAGGTGAGATTGTTTCGTTGATTGGCCCGAATGGCGCGGGCAAGACCACGGTGTTCAACTGCCTGACCGGATTCTATCGCCCGACCAGTGGCACCATCAAACTGCGCGATCGCCATCTGGAAGGGCTTTCCGGCCAGACCATTGCCCGCATGGGTGTGGTACGCACCTTCCAGCACGTGCGGCTGTTCCGTGAAATGACGGTGATTGAAAACCTGCTGGTGGCCCAACATCAGCATTTGAAAAGCGGCGTGTTTGCCGGTTTGCTGAAAACCCCGGCGTTCCGCCGTGCAGAGGCCGATGCGCTGGAGCGTGCGGCGGTATGGCTGGAGCGTGTGGGCTTGTTGGACATGGCTAACCGTTCTGCGGGTAACCTGGCCTATGGCCAGCAGCGTCGGCTGGAGATCGCCCGCTGCATGGTAACGCGCCCGGAACTATTGATGCTGGATGAACCGGCGGCGGGCCTGAACCCGAAAGAAACCGATGAGCTGGATCACCTGATCGTCGAGCTGCGTGACCAGCACCAGGTGTCGGTGCTGTTGATTGAGCACGATATGAAACTGGTGATGGGGATTTCCGATCGCATCTACGTGGTGAATCAGGGAACGCCGTTGGCACAAGGCACACCGGCAGAAATCCGCAATAACCCGGACGTGATCCGGGCCTATCTGGGCGAATAAGCATATGTTGTCATTTAATCAGGTTTCCGCCCATTACGGCAAAATTCAGGCGCTGCACCAGGTCAGCCTGAACATTCAACAGGGGGAAATCGTCACCCTGATCGGCGCCAACGGTGCCGGTAAAACCACCCTGCTCGGCACGCTATGCGGCGACCCAAGGGCCAGCGAAGGGTCCATCACCTTGATGGATCAGGACATCACCCAGTGGCAGACAGCGCGCATCATGCGTGAGGCTGTGGCGATCGTACCGGAAGGGCGGCGGGTGTTCTCACGCATGATGGTGGAAGAGAACCTGGCGATGGGCGGTTTCTTTGCCGATCGCGAGCAGTATCACCAACGCATCGAGCGGGTATTTACCCTGTTTCCACGCCTGCTGGAGCGCCGTAGCCAGCGCTCTGGCACCATGTCAGGTGGCGAGCAGCAGATGCTGGCGATTGGCCGTGCGCTGATGAGCCAGCCGAAGTTGTTGCTGTTGGACGAGCCTTCACTTGGGCTGGCCCCCATCATCATCCAGCAGATTTTCGATATCATCCAGCAGCTGCGCGAAGAGGGGATGACCATCTTCCTGGTGGAACAAAACGCCAACCAGGCGCTAAAACTGGCAGATCGTGGTTATGTGCTGGAAAACGGCCGCGTGGTGTTGGAAGATACGGGGGCCGCATTATTAGCAAACGAAGCAGTGCGGTCAGCATACCTGGGGGGTTAAACCATGGGTAATTGCCATAGGGCGCACTGAGTGGCGCCCCTATTCTTAACGATTACGAGAACAAGCAATGAAGACAGAAGGACTACTCGCACAGCGCATCGTAAAGGTCAAAAGCTCGGCAATCCGCGAATTGCTCAAGCACAGCAAAATGGAAAACGTCATTTCGCTGGCGGGTGGCATTCCCTCTGATGCGCTGTTTGACTTCGAAGGATTGAGCATTGCTACCCAGCAGGCCATTACCGAGCAGCCAAAAAGCGCGTTTCAATATGGGCTGACCGAAGGCAGCGAACTGCTGCGTGAAGGCATCTGTACCCTATGCGCACAGCGTGGCGTTAATGCCAAGCCGGAAGATATCGTGGTGACCGCAGGCTCCCAGCAGGCGTTAGATCTGGTGATGCGTGCGGTGATTAACCCTGGTGATGTGTTTGTAGTAGAGCGCCCGACCTATCTGGCGGCGCTGCAAACGCTGGAACTGGCGGAAGCCAACGTCATGTCCGTCTCTTCCGACAGCGACGGCATGGTGGTTGATGAACTGGCTGAACTGCTGAAAACCCAGAAGATCAAAGGGGTATACGTGGTGCCGAACTTCGGCAACCCGAGTGGCCTGACCCTGAGCGCCGCACGCCGTGAGCAGTTGGTGAAACTGGCGGTGGAGCATAACTTCCTGATTATCGAGGATGACCCGTACGGCGAGCTGCGCTTCACCGAAGAGCGTAATGCTACGCTGTATCAGGTTTCGCAGCAGGTACTGGGCCATACCGAAAACATTATCTATACCTCCACCTTCTCCAAAATCCTGGCTCCGGGCCTGCGCCTGGGTTGGGCCATCCTGCCGCCATTCCTGCTGCATAAAGTGGCGATCATCAAGCAGGCGGCGGATCTGCATGCCAGCGCGCTGTCGCAGAGCATCGTCGAATGTTACCTGGGGCTGGATCGTTTACCGGCGCAGATCGAAAAGATCCGCGCAGCCTACAAGCACAAAGGCGAGATCCTGGCCGGGCTGGTGGAAAAAGAGCTGGGTGATGTGATCAGCTTTGATATGCCGAAAGGCGGCATGTTCCTGTGGGCGCGTTTCCGTCAGCAATTTGATGCCACCGAGTGGCTGAAAACCACCCTGAAGCAGGGCGTGGTATTTGTGCCGGGAGAATACTTCTTCTCTGAAAAACCGGATCGCTCTACCTTCCGTCTGTCGTTTGCCACGGCAACCGAACAACAGATGCAAGAGGCCGTCGCCCGCCTGCGTCGCTCACTGTAATCTCTCTGCGGCGGTGGGGTGAATTCCCTACCGCCGACATCAAACCGCCATCTGCACTTCACCTCGCTGTCATCTAGCTGTCACGACAGAGTTATTTTTCTGTCATCCGCGCATGGCATGTTTAGCATCCGAACAAAAACTGTTTCTTTTCGCTCACGCGTTTTGATCACACCCGCTTTTTCAGGAGTTAGGCATGTTTGCTCACGCGATTAAAAAAACCACGTTGTGCGTTACCTTGGCCCTGGCGGTCAGCGGCCATGCAATAGCTGCTACCGAGATCCCATTCTGGCATTCGATGGAAGGGGAACTGGGTACCGAAGTCGACTCTCTGGCGGACCGTTTCAACCAAACTCACAGCGATGTGAAGATCGTCCCGGTTTATAAAGGCAACTACGAACAAAGCCTGGCGGCGGGCATTGCTGCTTACCGTTCCGGCAAGGCTCCGGCGATCCTGCAGGTCTATGAAGTGGGCACCGCCACCATGATGGCGAGCAAGGCGATCAAACCGGTGTATCAGGTGTTCCAGGAGTCGGGCGTCAAGTTCGACGAATCGGTGTTTGTGCCGACTGTGGCCGGTTACTACACCGATAACAAGAGCGGCCATTTGCTGTCCCAGCCTTTCAACAGCTCCACCCCGGTGCTGTATTACAACAAAGACGCCTTCAAGAAAGCGGGCTTGAGCCCGGATCAGCCACCGAAAACCTGGCAGGAGCTGGCGGCTGATGCGGCCAAACTACGCGCGGCTGGCATGAAGTGCGGCTACACCAGCGGTTGGCTGGGTTGGATCCAACTGGAGAACTTCAGCGCCTGGCATGGCGTGCCGTTCGCCAGTGAAAACAACGGCTTTGGTGGCACCAATGCCAAGCTGGAGTTCAACCAGCCGCTGCAGGTGAAACATATTCAGTTCCTGCAAGACATGAACAAGAAGGGTGACTTCACCTACTTTGGCCGCAAGGACGAACCTACCGAGAAGTTCTACAACGGCGACTGCGCCATGGCTACCGCCTCTTCCGGCTCGCTGGCCAGCATCCGCAAATACGCCAAGTTTGACTTCGGTGTGGGCATGATGCCTTTTGATGCTGACGCAAAAAATGCACCGCAGAACGCCATTATCGGCGGGGCCAGCTTGTGGGTGATGAACGGCAAAGACGCGGCGACTTACAAAGGTGTGGCGGAATTCCTGCAATATCTGGCCCAGCCTGAGATTGCCGCCGAATGGCATCAAAAGACCGGCTACCTGCCGATCACCACTGCCGCCTATGAAATGACCAAGCAGCAGGGCTTCTACGACAAAAACCCAGGGGCCGATGTGGCAACCCGTCAGATGCTGAACAAGCCACCACTGGCGTTCACCAAAGGGCTGCGTCTGGGCAATATGCCGCAGATCCGTACCGTGGTGGATGAAGAACTGGAAAGCGTGTGGACCGACAAGAAAACCCCGCAGCAGGCACTGGATGCCGCGGTACAGCGCGGTGACGTGTTGCTGCGCCGCTTCGAGGCTTCCACCAAGTAAGCGTCAGATTGGGCCATATTCGGCCAAACGACATCGATCCACTCCCTCTCCCTTTGGGCGAGGGTTGGGGTGAGGGGCTTATGCCGTCCCTCATCCCCATTTAACGGTTAACCCTATGTCATCATCCCGTCCCGGCTTCGGCTGTAGCTGGCTGCCCTATGTGTTGGTGCTGCCACAGTTGCTGATCACCGTCGTTTTCTTCCTGTGGCCTGCCGGCCAGGCGCTGTGGTACTCGGTACAAAGCGTCGATCCGTTCGGCCTTTCCAGCCAGTTTGTCGGGTTGGACAACTTTACACAGCTGTTCCAGGACCCGTATTACCTGGAGTCTTTCTACACCACGCTGTTGTTCAGCTTCCTGGTGGCCGGTGTTGGCCTGCTGGTATCGCTGTTCTTTGCCGCGCTGGTGGACTACGTGCTGCGCGGCAGCCGCTTCTATCAGACGTTGATGATCCTGCCTTATGCGGTTGCCCCTGCGGTAGCGGCGGTGCTGTGGATCTTCCTGTTCAGCCCCGGCATGGGTTTGATCACCCATGTGCTCGCCGGTTTCGGTTACGACTGGAACCATGCGCAAAACAGTGGCCAGGCGATGTTCCTGGTGGTGTTGGCATCGGTGTGGCAGCAGATCAGCTATAACTTCCTGTTTTTCCTGGCCGCATTGCAATCTATCCCGCGTTCCCTGGTGGAAGCTGCTGCGATCGACGGGGCAGGCCCGGTACGGCGTTTCTTCAACCTGGTGCTGCCGCTGATCACGCCGGTGAGCTTCTTCCTGCTGGTGGTCAACCTGGTGTATGCCTTCTTCGACACCTTCCCGGTGATCGACGCCGCTACCGGCGGTGGGCCGGTGCAGTCGACCACTACGCTGGTGTACAAAATCTATCGTGAAGGCTTTGCCGGTCTGGATCTGTCCAGCTCGGCGGCGCAGTCGGTGGTGCTGATGCTGTTGGTGATTGGCCTGACGGTGATCCAGTTCCGCTTTGTCGAACGTAAGGTGCGTTACCAATGATTGAGAACCGACGCGGGCTGGATATCTTCAGCCATACGATGCTGATTGTTGGCGTGCTGGTGGTGCTGTTTCCGCTGTATGTGGCCTTTGTGGCCGCCACGCTGGACGATCAGCAGGTGTTCCAGGTACCTATGACGCTGATCCCTGGCGGCCACCTTTGGGACAACATCCGCCATATCTGGCAGGGCGGTGTGGGCACCCTCAAGGTGCCGTTCTCGATGCTGCTGCTCAACAGCGTGATCATGGCGTTGGCGATCACCTGCGGCAAGATCGTGGTTTCGGTGCTGTCCGCCTATGCCATCGTCTATTTCCGTTTTCCGCTGCGCAGCCTGTTCTTTTGGCTGATCTTCATGACGCTGATGCTGCCGGTCGAGGTGCGTATCTTCCCGACGGTGGAAGTGATCTCCAACCTCAACCTGCTGGACAGCTACACTGGCCTCACGCTGCCACTGATGGCATCGGCCACGGCCACCTTCCTGCTGCGTCAGTTCTTTATGACCCTGCCGGATGAGCTGCTGGAGGCCGCCCGTATCGACGGTGCCGGGCCGATGCGCTTCTTTTGGGACATCGTGCTGCCGCTGTCGAAAACCAATCTGGCGGCGCTGTTTGTCATCACCTTCATCTACGGCTGGAACCAGTACCTGTGGCCGATCCTGGTCACCAGTGACGCCTCGATGAGTACGGCGGTGGCAGGGATCCGCAGCATGATTTCCACCTCCGGCGCGCCGACCCAGTGGAATCAGGTGATGGCGGCAATGATGTTGACTTTGATCCCGCCGTTGGCGGTGGTTCTTCTGATGCAGCGCTGGTTTGTGCGCGGTCTGGTTGATAGCGAGAAGTAACGAATATGGCAGGTTTAAAACTACAGGCGGTCACCAAGTCTTACGACGGCAAAACGCCGGTGATCAAGCAGATCGATCTCGACGTGGCTGACGGTGAATTTATTGTGATGGTTGGCCCCTCCGGCTGTGGCAAATCGACGCTGCTGCGGATGGTGGCCGGACTGGAGCGCACCACCAGCGGTGATATCTATATTGATAGTCAGCGCGTGACCGATCTGGAACCGAAAGATCGCGGCATCGCCATGGTGTTCCAGAACTACGCGCTGTATCCGCATATGAGCGTGTACGACAATATGGCCTATGGCCTGAAAATCCGTGGTTTTGGCAAACAGCACATCCGTCAGCGGGTAGAAGAGGCGGCGCGTATTCTGGAGTTGGAACCGCTGCTGCAACGCAAACCGCGTGAGCTTTCCGGCGGCCAGCGCCAGCGGGTGGCTATGGGGCGTGCGATTGTGCGCGAACCGGCGGTGTTTCTGTTTGATGAGCCGCTCTCCAATCTGGACGCTAAATTGCGTGTCCAGATGCGCCTGGAATTGCAGCAGCTGCATCGCCGGCTGAAAACCACCAGCCTGTATGTCACCCACGATCAGGTTGAAGCGATGACGCTGGCGCAGCGGGTGATCGTGATGAATAAAGGCGTGGCGGAGCAGATTGGTACGCCAAGTGAGGTTTATCAACGCCCGGCGACGCTGTTTGTCGCCAGCTTTATCGGCTCCCCGGCGATGAACTTGTTGCCTGGCACGCTGAGTGTGGACGGCAAACAACTGCAACTGGCCGGTGGTATGGCACTGGATCTGCCAGAGCCTCGGCCACAGTGGGGCGGACAGGAGTTGACGTTGGGTATCCGACCGGAGCATATTCAACTGAGTACGCGCGAGCAGGGCGGTATTCCGTTAGAGCTGCAAACGCTGGAGTTGCTCGGCGCCGATAACCTGGCACACGGGCAATGGGGGAGTTCAGGCGTGATCGTCCGCCTGAGCCATGAAACCCTGCCGCCTGCGGGCAGCATCCTGTATTTACAGCTGCCTGCGTCGGCGCTGCACTTTTTTGCTACCCATAGCGGAACACGGATGGATTGATGACTACAGCCTGGCCTTATCCCCATATTGTCGCCCATCGCGGCGGCGGTTCTCTGGCACCGGAAAATACCCTGGCCGCGATTGATGTCGGCGCGCGTCATGGCCACAAGATGATCGAGTTTGACGCCAAACTGGCGCAGGACGGGCAGATTTTCCTGCTGCATGATGACACGCTCGAACGCACTAGCAACGGCTGGGGCGTGGCGGGCGAACTGCCATGGGAAAAGCTGGTAGAACTGGATGCCGGCGACTGGTACAGCTCGGCCTTTAAAGGGGAGCGTTTGCCGCTGCTGTCGGACGTGGCGGAGCGCTGTAAGCAGCACGGCATGATGGCCAATATTGAAATCAAGCCAACCACCGGCAGCGACGAGGAAACCGGCCGGGTGGTGGCCTTTGCCGCCAGCATGTTGTGGCAAGGGCAAACCGATCCGCTGCTTTCTTCGTTCTCGGTGGAAGCCCTGGCGGCGGCACAGCAGACCGCCCCAGAACTGCCGCGCGGCCTATTGCTGGACAAATGGGATGACAATTGGCGTGAGCTGACCGAGCGCCTGGGCTGTGTCTCGCTGCATATTAATCATAAAGAACTGACCGCTGAACGTGTCGCGGCGCTAAAAGATGCCGGGCTGCGTATTCTGGTGTATACCGTCAATAAGCCGGAGCGGGCGCGTTTATTGTTGAATTGGGGCGTTGACTGTATTTGCACCGACCGGATAGATTTGATCGGCCCGGATTTTTAACCGGTTAATTTATTAGTTTACATGACCAAACCAGAACATAGCGACGTCAGCCCGTTGCCGCCGCGCCATCGGAAGGGATACGATGCCTGCCTTTATTGTTTCGCTGTGGCACCAAATAGTGCTGTCTTTGCCGTTATTTGTGCTGATCGTGCTGGGATATGGCCTTATCCGCTGGGGAAAGTGGCCAGCGACCATCACCGATGGCCTGACCCGCTTCGTGTTTTCCCTCGCCCTGCCCGCCATGCTGTTTCGCATGATGTGCGATTTCTCACAGCGTCCGGCGGTGGATGCCCGCCTGCTGATCGCCTTCTTCGGCAGTTGCCTGATCGTCTTCGTGATCGGCCGCATTGCCGCACGGCGGCTCTTCAAGCTGGACGGCGTTTCGGGTTCGGTATTTGCTCTAGGCGGCATTTTCTCCAATAACGTCATGCTTGGCCTGCCGATCGCCACGGTGATGCTGGGAGAGGAGGCCATTCCATCGGTGGCTCTGGTGCTGGTCTTTAACGGCCTGATTTTGTGGACGTTGGTGACCATCTCCATCGAATGGGCGCGTAATGGCTCCCCCACGTTGCAAGGATTTATCAAGACGGCGCGCAGCGTGCTGACCAACCCGCTGATTATCGGCATCCTGTCTGGTACGCTGTTCAGCCTGACCGGCCTGCCTCTGCCAGTGTTTGTCGATCAGCCGGTCAGCATGCTGGGCCAGGTGGCGGCTCCACTGTCGCTAGTGGTACTCGGCATGGGGCTGGCGGAATACCGTATCAGCGAGGGCTGGCAACTGAGTAGCGGCATTTGCTTCCTCAAGCTGATCGTTCAGCCGATGGTGGTCTGGCTGCTGGCTTGGTCAATGGATTTACCCCCGATGGAGACCCGTGTGGTGGTACTGCTGGGATCAATGGCCGTGGGGGTAAACGTCTACCTGATGTCGCGGCAGTTCAACGTGCTGACCGGCCCTGCTGCTACCAGCCTGGTGATGTCCACCGCGCTGGCGGCGATCACCACCCCGTTAATCCTCACCATTATGGGGGGCAGGGTGTAGCCGGAAGCGGCGCCTGTGGTATTACCGGAGCAGTCTGGTTAAAGGGATTAACCGGCTGATTGCCGTTTTGCAGCATCTTGCCAGTGGTCATCTGTGGCTGCATCGGGTTGTTATTGCCGTTATAGGGCAGCATTTTGGGCTGGTTCGCCTTGAGTTGATAACCCTGCTGCTGGTGCTGCTCCATCTGCTGATTGTTCAGCATGCGCTGTTGTTGTGCCTGCTGGTTGCGCTGGTTAAGAAATTGCTGTTGCTGGCTGAGCGTAGTGACGCCGTTTTCCGCCACAGCCAACCAGGGCAGCCACAGCAGGGTGGTGATAATAAGGTGACGTTTCATGTTCTACCTCCGGTTCTTTCCGTAGTCTTAAGCCTAACGTAGTCAGGCAAAATTGCTCGTTAGTTTATTTTACACTCAGACGTAAACCTCCTTTGCGCCACATTGTTGTTCTGCTTCCGCTACAATCGCCCTTTCGGATCTTTTAGGGTGAACTTGTCGTGCTGCTTCTGGTTATTACCACCATTTTATGGGCATTTTCTTTTAGCCTGATCGGCGAATACCTGGCAGGCAATGTCGACAGCTGGTTCTCGGTGCTGATGCGCGTTGGGCTGGCGGCGCTGGTGTTTCTGCCGTTCCTGCGCTGGCGCAATATCAAGCTGAAAGTGATCCTGCTGTATATGCTGGTGGGCGCCTTCCAGCTTGGCATCATGTATCTGATCAGCTTCCGTGCCTTTATCTATCTGACCGTGTCGGAATTCCTGCTGTTTACGGTGCTTACGCCGCTGTATATCACGCTGATTTACGATCTGATCAGCGGCCGCCGTCTGCGTTGGGGCTATCTGTTCAGCGCGTTGCTGGCCGTGCTGGGGGCGGCGATTATCCGCTACCACCAACTGAGCGATCACTTCTGGTGGGGGTTGCTGCTAGTTCAGGCGGCGAATATCAGTTTCGCCATCGGCATGGTGGGTTACAAACGCCTGATGGAAGTGCACCCGCTGCCGCAACATACCGCATTTTCCTGGTTCTATCTGGGCGCGGCGGCAGTAGCGGTGGTCGCCTGGTTCCTGTGGGGTAATCCGAACCAGCTGCCAACCACCAACCTGCAATGGGGCATTTTGGTCTGGCTGGGCGTGGTGGCTTCCGGGCTGGGCTACTTTATGTGGAATTACGGGGCGACACAGGTGGACGCCGGTACGCTGGGCATCATGAACAATATGCATGTGCCCGCGGGCCTGCTGGTTAATTTTGCTGTTTGGCATCAGCAGCCGCACTGGGCCAGCTTTATTATCGGTGGCTCGGTGATTGTCGCTTCGCTATGGGTCCATCGCCGCTGGGTTGCGCCGAAAGCTGCTAGCCTCTAGCTCAAAGAGGCTAAGGATTGAGTGTCTGGCAGGCTGCCCATCGGCCTGGCGGCATCACGCACGAACGGCAGATGATCGCAAGCGTGCTGACGTGCCGAACGGATAAAGGCTTCGGTGACCGTCTGGCGCTGCTCGCCGTCACGAGTGGCGGCATATAACCGGCTCCACAGGCCATCCCCGAGCGTCTTGGTGACCACCAGCCCCTGGCGCTCAAAACTCTCCACCACCCAGTGTGGTAACGCGGCGATCCCCATCCGGGCTGACACCATTTGAATCAATAACAGCGTGTTATCGACGTTTTTCAGCGCCGGGCTGACGCCTGCCGGTTGCAGGAAATGGCGCCAGATATCCAGCCGTTGGCGCTGTACCGGGTAGATCATCAGCACTTCATCACTCAGGTCTGCCGGTTCAATGTGCGGCTTATTGGCCAGCGGGTGATCGGGGGCCAGGATCAGCCGGACTTCAAAATCGAACATCGGCGAATAGTGCAGCCCGCTGCGCGGCAAGATATCCGAGGTCAACACCAGATCCAGTTCCCCTTGCTGCAAGGCAGGTTGCGGATCGAACGTCACGCCGGATTTGAAATCCATCACCACCTGCGGGAAATAGGAGCGGAAGTTGTCCAACGCCGGAGTCAGCCACTGAATACAGCTGTGGCATTCGATGGCGATGCGCAGCGTGGTTTGATGCGGCTCGTGGCAGGCTTGTAACGCCTGTTGGATCTGCGGCAATACCTGTTCTGCCAGCTGTAGCAGGATCTCCCCCTGAGCGGTAAAGCGCAGCGGCTGGCTTTTACGAACAAACAGCTTAAAGCCCAGACGCTGCTCCAGATCGCTGAACTGATGCGAAAGGGCTGACTGTGTCTGATGAAGCTGTGCGGCGGCGGCGGCCAGGGAGCCGGTATTACGCAGAGCCTGTAGGGTCCGTAAGTGTTTCAGTTCGATCATGAGAGTCCTTCACAGTGACAGTGAAAATATTGCGCTTGTGGATCATACAGTACCTGCGGATTATGGATGTGTAAACATCTGGACGGCTAAATGGGGAATATGACGATGACAATTCTAAATCACACACTGGGTTTTCCACGCGTTGGTCTGCGTCGTGAACTGAAAAAAGCGCAGGAAAGTTACTGGGCAGGTAATTCAACACAGGAAGAGCTGTTGGCGGTTGGCCGCGAGCTGCGCGCTCGTCACTGGCAACAACAACAGCAGGCCGGGGTGGATTTGGTGCCGGTTGGCGATTTCGCCTGGTACGATCACGTGCTGACCACCAGCCTGCTGCTGGGCAACGTCCCGGCACGTCATCAAAACCAGGATGGCTCGATCGACCTCGATACCCTGTTCCGTATTGGCCGTGGCCGCGCACCCACCGGTGAACCTGCGGCGGCGGCGGAAATGACCAAATGGTTTAACACCAACTACCACTACATGGTGCCTGAGTTTACTCAAGGCCAGCAGTTCAAACTGGGCTGGACTCAACTGCTGGATGAAGTTGACGAAGCATTGGCGCTGGGTCACAAAATCAAGCCGGTGCTGTTGGGCCCGGTAACCTATCTGTGGCTGGGCAAGGTGAAGGGTGAGCAGTTCGACCGCCTGTCGCTGCTGAACGATATCCTGCCGGTCTACCAGCAAGTGCTGGCTGAGCTGGCCAAACGCGGCATTGAGTGGGTACAGATCGACGAGCCTGCGCTGGTGCTGGAACTGCCTAAAGCCTGGTTGGAGGCCTTTAAACCGGCTTATGCCGCGCTGCAAGGCCAGGTCAAACTGCTGCTGACTACCTATTTCGACAGCATTGGCCATAACCTAGACACCATCCGCGAACTGCCGGTGCAGGGGCTGCATGTGGATCTGGTCGCAGGCAAAGATGATGCCGCTGCCCTGAACAACGCGTTGCCGAAAGAGTGGGTACTGTCGCTTGGGGTGATCAATGGCCGTAACGTCTGGCGTGCCGATGTGAGCAGCTGGTTTGAACGCCTTCAGCCGCTGGTCGGTAGCCGCCCACTGTGGATTGGCACCTCGTGCTCGCTGCTGCACAGCCCGATCGATCTGAGCGTGGAAAGCCGCCTGGACGAAGAGGTGAAAAGCTGGTTCGCCTTTGCACTGCAAAAATGTGCCGAGCTGGCGTTGTTGAGCTCAGCTCTGAATGCACCAGGGGCAGAAAAACAAGCCAAACTGGATGCCTATAGCGCACCAATCCGCGCCCGCCGCCAATCCAGCCGTGTGCATAATGCACAGGTTGAAAAACGCTTGGCGGCTATCACTGCCAAAGACAGTGAACGTCAGCGCCCTTATGAACAACGTGCCCAGGCTCAGCGCGATCGCTTTAATCTGCCTGCCTGGCCAACCACGACCATCGGCTCCTTCCCGCAGACCACCGAAATCCGCGGCCTGCGCCTGGACTTCAAGCAGGGCCGTCTGGATGGTAGCAACTACCGCACCAGCATCGGCGAACATATCAAGCAGGCTATCGCCGAACAGGAACGCCTGGGGCTGGACGTGCTGGTGCACGGCGAAGCCGAGCGTAACGACATGGTGGAATACTTCGGCGAGAACCTGGACGGCTTCGTGTTCACCCAAAATGGTTGGGTACAGAGCTACGGTTCCCGCTGCGTGAAACCACCGGTGATTATTGGCGATATCAGCCGCCCGGAAGCCATCACCGTAGAGTGGGCCAAATTTGCCCAGTCGCTGACCGACAAGCCGGTAAAAGGCATGTTGACCGGCCCGGTGACCATTCTTTGCTGGTCCTTCCCACGTGAAGATGTGACCCGTGAAGTGATCGCCAAGCAGATTGCGCTGGCACTGCGTGACGAAGTGGAAGACTTGGAGAAGGCCGGTATCGGTATCATCCAGATCGACGAGCCTGCACTGCGCGAAGGCCTGCCGTTGCGCCAGTCCGATTGGGCCGCATACCTCGACTGGGCGGTGGATGCCTTCAAACTGAACGCCGCCGTGGCGCAGGACGATACCCAGATCCACACCCACATGTGTTATTGCGAGTTCAACGACATCATGGATTCTATCGCGGCGCTGGATGCCGACGTGATCACCATCGAAACCTCTCGTTCCGATATGGATCTGCTGGAAGCGTTCAAAGAGTTCGACTATCCGAACGAAATCGGGCCGGGCGTTTACGACATCCACTCGCCGAACGTGCCAAGCGTAGAATGGATCGAAGCGCTGCTGCGTAAAGCGGCGCAGAACATCCCGGCAGAACGCCTGTGGGTCAACCCAGACTGCGGCCTGAAAACCCGTGGCTGGCCAGAAACCCGCCAGTCGCTGGCTAACATGGTGCTGGCAGCTCAGCGCCTGCGTGACCAGGTTGTCTGATCCAAACGCGATGTTTTTACTCAAGGGCGCTTCGGCGCCCTTTTCTTGTTCTACTCCCGCGTTTTCCTCGCCGCTATTGGTTATTATCAAGTCTCGTTGTCCACTTGGTTTGAAGGATTATTCCCGATGAAACACCCGCTGGTGGCCGTGTTGGCTCCGCTGCTCGATGATGGGCAGGGGATCCGGCAGGTTTATTTTGCCGGTAATCAACATCCGGCCCCGGAGCTGGCCTATCAGGTAGGCTTTCCGCGCCTTGAGCTGGTGGTGGATGGGGAGCAGGAAATGGAGTGGGAGGGCAGCCAGGGAGTGCGGCAACAGCAGATACTGCTGCCGGGGGATGTGCTGTTTGTCCCGGCGCAAGGCTGGAACAGCCCGCGCTGGCAGCAACCGACGACCACGCTCAGCCTGTTGTTTGGCAAGCAGCAACTGGGCTATAGCTTGTTGGGCTGGGATGGGGAAAATACTCTGCCGCTGGGTAAGGATAACGTGGCGCGCCGTGGCCCGCGCGTGGGGTCGTTTATGTTGCAGGCGCTTAACGAACTCTCCTGGCACCAGAGCGATCAGCCCACTGCGCGTTTCCTGGTGAAGGGCTTGCTTAGCCATGCGCTCGATCTGTTTGGCACCTCGGTGAGAACCGCCTCACGTAGTCAGGCGCTGTTTGATGCTGTGCGGGGTCACCTGGAGGAGCATTATCGTGAGCCACTCACCCGTGAGTCGGTGGCCCAGGCATTTTATATCTCACCGAATTACCTTTCTCATCTATTCCAGAAGGCTGGTGGCATCGGGTTTAACGAATATCTCAATCACGTGCGGCTGGAGCAGGCGAAGCACCTGCTTAAACGCTATGACATGAAGGTGAAAGAAGTGGCGCACGCCTGCGGGTTTGTCGACAGCAACTATTTCTGCCGCCTGTTTCGCAAGAACACCGAACGTTCCCCGTCGGAGTATCGCGGCCAGTATCACAGCGAGCTGAGCCCCTCACCCCAACCCTCTCCCTGTACAGACCGGGGACATGGTAGACAGGTGTTCAAGGACATGGTGAACACTTTTTAACATCCTTTACCCATGATGATCGACCTATTTCTCAGGTCGATC